>CANCJF010000074.1 GCA_947378245.1 Bacteroidota bacterium | reverse complement strand
AAATTTAAGGCTAAAGATTGTAAGCGAACGATATCCTTTAAAGGTATATTTCCCTTTTTTTCTTGAATTTGATATATGTTTAATATATATTCTATTTTAGATATTTGATTGTCAATTGTTTTTAGTTTTTCAAGATCGTAAAATAAAGTGTAAAATGTTATGTTTAACTCATATTTTAAAGTTCTTACTAATTGTTCAAATTGTGATTTTGCAATCTCTACATTGTTTTTTGCAAATGCAATCTCATTTTTTTTCTTTCCTCCTACATAAATTAATTGTTGTATTGCAAAAGCCTTTTGACCTTTGCTATTTACATCAAATATTTTTTTTTCTGATGGATTTATAGCATTTATTTCACCTGTAAATAATGGAAGTTCCCATATTTTTGATTGTATCACAGAAGCTTCTGCTGCAGAAATAGAATATTCTTCAGCTAATAATAGTAAGTTGTTTTTCTGAAGTAATCCTTCAGCTCCATTCAAACTTAAAGTGTTTTGTGATTTTATTTGATGAACAGGAAGTATACAACTAAAAATTACTAGTAGTTTAATATATTTTAGTCTTATTTTTCTTATCATTATTTTCAAGTATTTTATTAATTGTTTTTACAACCTTCTTTTATCCAATGCTTAATCGTATTTAATTCGCATGAATTTAATTTTGTTTTGTTAGCTGGTGGCAAAAAATCTTCATTTATTCAAGTTATGTAATTTATTAAAATTTCTGCCTTAGCAAAGGGAAATATTCCATTGTAGTTTATAAAATTTGTGCCGTGTAAGTTTCTTGACAATTGATAGAATGAACGTTAAATATGGGTTGAATGGTTTTAATATAAGATACGGTATTATTACAAATGAACGAATAAGTTGAATCTTTCAAAATTGGAGATGATTTTACTACTTTCTTAGTACATGAAAAAGAAAGTAGTAAAATTCCAATTATAAAATAGAAAACACTTTACATCTCTGTCTGTTCTCAAGATATTAGTCAAAAAGAAACTTGATATTGTAACACTGCCATACCTTTTCTGGAAGAATTTACCCATTCGCCATTTGTATCTTTGGTATAAATAGGTCTTGATTGATATCCCAGAGTAATTTTACTATTATGTGTACCATTGATTAACCAATTGATTCCCGCTTCGTATACTTGCATAGCATCTTTTAATGCATCGTATTTGGAATATTGGATACTCGCATAAGGTTGTAAAGAACCATTGTTTGGAAGTAAATTGTCTTTGAATTTGTATCCAAATTGTGCAAATAATGTATTTCCAGTCCCTACCATAGGAGCTCCAACTCCATTACTGTTTAATGTACCTGTATTATTTGGTTGACCAGCAGGAATTGGATTCATTACACCTACATTACGAACGTAATTTTTCCCCATTTGGTAATTTGTATAGGCAACATACGCAGTTACTGCATTTCTTTTCTCCGATAAAGGGATTTCCATAAAAACATCTGTTCCTAATAATAGCATGTTACTATATACAGTATCTTTCTTAATCGCATCTCCATAGATCCAATTTGCTCTATTTTGAGAAATAAAACCAGCACCAAGATTTAATATCTTCTTTTTACCATGATAAGTTCCAGCTGTATAGCATAAGGTATTGTTTTCTTTATCAAAGAATTGGTAGCTTACATATCCTTGTGTTTGAATTTTTGAAGATAAGGTATTGAAAGTTGCGTTTTTAGCATTTATGTCCGCATTTGGTTGCAATGCATTTCCAGCTAATGTTGGTTTTGATATCGCAAAACGGTAATCAATTTTTCCAATTTGTCCTTTAGCATAAATAGATAGTTTACGTAAGAATTGATCTGTCACGTTATTAGTTGCTTGTTGGTATAAAGGAGCATCCACACCTAAAATAGAACCAACTGCTGGAGCTGAAAAACGCGTTAATCCACTCCAACCTGTCAAACCTGTTCCTAGTGTGAAAGTTCCGTTTTTCATCACTTTATATTCTCCTACAGCATCATGCACAAAAGAACCTGCTTGTAAAGTAGATGTATAGTTGAAATTATTTTGACCAAATTGAGCGTAGAAAAAAACGCGATCTGTTAATTGCGAAAATACACTGAAACGTAAACGACGAATTCCAATATCAAAAGGTTCAGCAGATTGTCCGTTGATTTTTGTACCAGGATTTAGGTCGGAATAGCGTGACCAAAATTGTGCTACGGTTGTAAATTTAATGTAATGACTTCCGTCTTCGTTCAAGTTTTTCTTGAATTCAGGAAATTTTACATCTGGAGTAGCTGGCTTCGTTGCTTCTTGTGCGAATGTAAATACACTCGCACAAGTTAATAAATAAGATATGATTGTTTTTTTCATTAGTTATTTTTTTTATTTGTTTAGTCATTTCCCTCCATGTTACACTGAGCTTGTCAAAGTGAGGAGGGATTGTGGGAGGTGATTTTCATTTTTATATTTTTTGTCACCCTCTTTAATCTTCTCTTAATACAGAATAACGAATTTTAATTACTTCTTAACTGCAGCAAAAGCGTGTTTAGAATTAGTAGCAGGTCTAAATTCTTCAATTCCTTTGATTGTAAACGATCCACCTTCATTTTCGAAATCATCCTTGATATGGTGAAGGTTTTCAATCACTGTATGATCTACCAATTTACAAGCTGTCACATCAAATACTACATTGTCTGTATAATTGAATTTTGAAATTTGTTTTTTGATACCAATTAAGTTACTGAAAACTGCAGCACCTTCTACAATGATTGTGTTACCTTCAATTCTTGCTTTAGAACTAAATAAGTTTTTCAAAGGAGCACCATGCATTAAGTGGAAGATAATTTTGATAACGATACCTGCTCCAATACCAACTAATAAATCGGTAGCTAATGTGAAGATGATGGTTGTTAAGAAAATGATGATTTGTTCCCAACCAATTTTAGCCATGTGACCAAATTCTTTTGGATGTGCTAATTTGTAACCAACACCGATTAACATTGCAGCTAAAGCAGCTTTTGGTATCATGTCACTAAAATGTGTAGCGAATAATAAGAATAACAATATGAAGAAACCATGGAAGAAGTTTGCCCAACGTGTTTTACCTCCGTTTGCAACGTTTGCAGAAGAACGAGCAACCTCACTAATCATTGGTAAACCTCCAAGTACACCTGCAATAATATTTCCTACACCAACAGCAATTAAATCTTTATTGGTATTTGCTTTACGTCTAAATGGGTCCGTCATATCGATTGCTTTCACTGTAAGTAATGCTTCTAAGGAACCTACTAAAGCAAACATGATCACAAATTTAATGAATGTACCAACTTGTGAAAATCCATCAAAACTTACATTTACTTGAATAATATCTAAAAGCCCTTCTTTGAAATTTAAAAGTGGTGAAAAACCTTTTTTAGTTACAACACCTGCAGCATCTTTTACGTCAGGAATATTCACGATTTGCAAGTAGTGAGCTAAAGGTATTGCAACAACAAGTACAACTAAAGCTGCAGGAATTTTTTTGATCGCTTTGACAGGTATTCTTGGCCAAGCAAATACGATGGTTAAACTTACTAATCCAACAATAGCTACATCTTTGTGCTTAAAGAAGTCAGAAAAAGTATTTCCTAATTCTTTGATTAATTCAAGCGGCTCAACCATTGGTTTTCCAGCTTCTGTTACAGGATTAAACCCTAATAGAATGTGTAATTGTTTACTAATGATAATAATTCCAATTGCGGCTAACATTCCGTGTACAGCTGAAAGAGGAAAGAAATCGCTTAATTTCCCTAATTTAAGTACCCCGAAAAGAACTTGACATACACCAGCTACTACGATTGCGCCTAATGCTAAATGCCATCCTAAGGTAGAATCACCATGACCAAGTTCAGCGACAGAGCCAGCAACGATCACAATTAATCCAGCAGCAGGACCTTTGATGGTTAAAAGTGAACCAGAGATTAAACTCACAATTAATCCACCTATCATTGCTGTAATTAAACCATAAATAGGAGGAAAGTCACTTGCAGAAGCAATTCCTAAACTTAGTGGAAGTGCTAATAAGAATACTAAGAATCCGGAAAGGGCATCGGAACTAAAATTCTCTTTCAACCCTGCGAATCCATCTTTAGGTTGAGTTGTTTTGTTTTCTGTTTTCATGTTTTATTTATTTAAAAGTTATTATTAATAGTCGTCTTCGTCTCCGCTCAGACTGACAAATGTGAGTCAAGCTCCGCTCAGACTGACATGAGTCAAGTCAGATTGACTCTCCTAAATCAAGTCAGACTGAGCGGAGACGAAGTCAACTTGATTTATGTGCGATTGAATGATACGTTTTTACATGCGGTCCTAAGAACAAACGCGCATAAATTCGTACTAATGCCAATCCATCAACAATCAAACTGATTGCTAAGAATATCGCTAAAAAATATTGATCTTCTCTTACAGAAGAGAACACTAAATCTTCTCCAATCATGGTAGGTGTAATTGGGAATCCTGCCATTCCTAAACAAGCAAGTAGAAAAACAAATGCAATTGTGGGATATTCAAATGCATGTCCTTGGAAACGAGCTAATGTAATACGTTTTTCTTTTTTTATCAGCCTTCTTATGGCAGCATAACCTAATACTCCAGAGATCACAACTCCAGATAAATACATTGCCATGGTAGAGTAATGAATAGAATCATTAATAGATATAGCAAGTGCAATCCAAAAATGATTCATCATTACCATAAACCAGCTCATGAGTACATTTCTTCGTTCAGTAAAAGCCTTTATGACCATTAATAAGCCAATGAAAGCATAAAATCCTGGGAGGTAATTCTCAAAGAAAGGTGGTATGCTTGACTTAAAATACAATAATACCAATCCGATTACATAAATAATTACAAAGAAATAGATTCCTAAATTCAGCTGTAGGACTCGGAATTTTCGTGATATTTTTTTCAATGGAGAAAGAAATAATTGATAAATCAAGGTTTCCAAATTCCATTCTTTTAAACTTAGTATGTAAAAAGAATATTCGATACGTTTTGGTAAACTGTCTTCGATTGTTTTTTCACGTGGTTCGTAAGAATATAATTGTTCTTTGATTTTGTAACTTGCAATGGAAGGCGAAATCAGTAATTGATACGTTCTTAATAATGCATTTCCACCAATATGGAATAAGGCTAAATTATCAAATCCTGCAACAATTTCTAAGAAGATTAATCCAATCTGTGCTATAGAAGAATAAGCAATCTGACTTTTTACGGAAGTTTGTACACGTGCCATCATGCTTGATACGATACATGTTAGTACACCTAGAATTCCAATTAAAATTCGAATTGCTGTTTGATGTTCCCAAAAAGGATGTGTTCTTAAAAGTAAGAATGCACCAATGTGTACAGATAAAGAACCATAGAAAATAGCACTAGATGGGGTTGGACCTTCCATTGCTCTTGGTAACCAAGATGAGAATGGTAATTGGGCAGATTTTACTAATGCTGCAATCAAAATCACAAAGGAAATGAAGAAGCCTTCCCAACTGTGTTTTTGTAGTAAGTGACTCACTAATTCTGCATTGTGCATCTTACCAAATGTTACATTTTCATGGAATAAGTGATGACTCAACCACATCGCTAAAATTAGTCCAATGTCTCCGATTCTGTACAAAGAAAAGATTTTTAAAGCGTTTTTTACTGGCAAGTAACGATCTCGATAAAAGGCGATTAAAAGGAAAGAAGAGATTCCTAAAAATTCCCAACCGATAAATAGTGTTTCAAAATTCCCAGATAAAATGATGATGTTATATCCCAAGTAAAACAACAAGATTGTATTGAAGAAACGTTTAAACCCAAATTCACGATGCAAGTAAAATCGACTATAATAGGTAATTAAGAAGGTTAAAAATGCCCCCATTAACAAGAATAAAGCAGAAACCCGATCAAAGTACAAATCGATTAAGAAATCATAACCTTCCGTTTTGTAAATCGAGAATTCAGCAAGATTGATGTCTGTATGCCCAGATTTTAACCAAGCAATTGTAAAGCCAATTGCAAAAACCAATTGTAAAGCCAAAGTTATAAATGCTAAACGTGATATTGCAAACTCATTTTTAGAGCTTATCATCAGACTTATTAGATATCCCACCAACGGAATAACTAAAAAATAATGTAATAGATATTCCATGATTTTAAGCTTTATTTAGTTGATGAACAGGAATGTTTCCATGACTTGATTCAACCAAGCGTTGTAAATCTTTCGTTGATTTAAATACCGAATGATGCGGTTCATATAATTTGAAATGATCTTTTTCAAATAAATACAATTCTTTTGTGTCAGGATGAATAACCACTAGTTTTATCCAATCATTTTGATACCATTCAAACGTATTTGGAGCTTTAGATAAAACGTCTTCAACAACATTTGGATAGTGTTCAACAATGCACATTAGTCGCATTGGGTCGTGTACTTCTACCATTTGTTTCGGTAAACCTGGACGAATATCACCTTCTATACCGTTTGCAACACCAAACAACCCTACAATATTATGAGGAAGTTTAGATCCTGAACCAAATTTTTGATCATCTACTTTTGCAAAATAATACGCTAGATTGATACCACCACAAACTGGTGTAACGGCATTTAGAATGTTTAATAAGAATTTACCTTCTAAATCTTGTTTGTAATTATAAGAGTTTAGAAAAGCTCTGCGATCTAAAAAAACATTTTTGGTTAACCATCTTCCTCCAACTACGCACAAGGTATTTGTAGCATGATCCAATTCAGGTCGTGGTTCAAATAGGGAGAAAGAACGTGTCTGAACATCTTTATGGATTTGTTCCAATGATTGCGTTGTGTCTACAGACATGAAACGACGTGAACGTTCTTTTGCATTTAACAATAATGCGCGATTGAATACCTCTTGATTTTTAAGGTGATTTGCTCGGTTTATTTCTGATAAATTTACAACATCATAATACACCATTAAATCTTGAGCAGTATCGTGAAGTCCACCAATAAATTGGGTTTCTTCAGGTATGATTAGTCCACGTTCGGCTAAAATATTTCGTACTTCAGGATGGTTACCCATGAGCGCAGCCAATCTTGCATTTACGGAACCAGGTTTACACGAACAGGCACCACAGTCCATAGTAGAGTAGTAGGCGTTGTTAGCACTCGTAGATCCATGACCAATCACATAAATAATCGGAGCAAAATGTTCAATTAAACCGATACTTCTCAATAATCCTTCGATACGATCAGCCATTTCAGTAGTTGTGAATCCAACTGTTAAATCGTGTTCTTTTTGATTATCACCTGTATTTTCGAAAATCAACGAACTTGTAGGGCTCATGTGTTGAAATGAACTTACCGTTGTGTTTCCGTAACTCGGTTTAAATATGTATTTTAATAATTTAAACGCTGACCAATACCCCATTGTTTGCGTCAATAACCAACCTACAATGAGTCCGTGACTTTGACTTGAAAAACCAACTTCTTTTTTATGCTTGTATTTATTTGCTTTTTCTAAAATGATGTATTTGGGAGAGACAGGTGCAGGGCATAATTTAGTTAGATATTTTCCTCCATCTGGTTTATAATAAAATTCGATATTAAAAAAACCTGCTGTTCCGTATGTTTCTGCATGTTGATCACATTGCTCGACATATGTTCTAAAAGAGCACTCACGATCATCGATGCAAAATAATGATTGAAAACTTATTGTTTCTTTTTTCGTTTCAGGTTCTTGTTTTGCTAAATAAAAAAGGACGTCGTCGTAGTATGACCACTCATAAGCTTCTTGCCATAATTTTAGTACCTCTGCAATTTCTACATTTCGAGTAGGAGCAAAAATGTCTTTCCCTGCATTTTTCGTCATTAAGCCTAATGCGTTCCATTTACCTGAATAGCGATTATCTAAGGTGTCAATTTCTAATAATAACTCAAGGAAAATAAAATCTTCTAGATTAATTGCTCGTTTATCTAGGAGAACATGTGGATTTTTTTCTAGGTAAGAAACCATTCCTGACCATCCTTGATGTTGGAATTGTTGATCAAAAACATATTGAAAGTAGAGTTCTTCTTTTCCAACTAAAATATCCAACAATTCTTTAACGCCAACAGATTTGTTTTCTAAAAGTTGTTTGGCGCGATTGGTTTTAAAAAAACTAGTAAAGCTATTTTTTTCTAACTCTATTAATGAATTACGTAATCCTTGTTTATGGGTCGGGAAGTTCCAAATAGAGATACCTTGATCTAAATATGCTCCAACAATTCTAAAAAGATTCAAATGAACAAAACTGTCCACGTCAATTTTTAAAAATTTCTTCCAAGCATCACGTAATTTACCTACACGAGAAAGTATGCGAATTTGGTATTCGTGATGAAGTAATTTATGTTCCCATTCTTCATAATTTTCAACGCCTTTATGTTCGATAAGAACCTTCTGTAAAATCTCTTTTCGAATTTGTCCTCGGTCGTAGAATTTACGATATTCTTTGAGATCCAAATACGTTTTATAACCGAAGATTTCAGAAGAACGTTTCATTGCTTCGTGAAAAGGAAGATTTTGAAAACATGCCAATGAGTTTAAAAAGATATAATCTTTTAAAGGTCCTTGGGTGGGTAAATATTTTTTTAGTTCTTGAACGGTATAATTCAGGTCAAAAGAACTCGAATTTTGTTCCATAGTTATTTAATTTGAAGTGTTTTATTTTTTTTGAATTTCATTGAAAACTAATATTTCAATTAAAAATTAAAACGAATCAAATTAGTATGTGACGAACTTCCAACCAGAGAGGTAGGGAGGTGTTGTTTTCGTTATTGAGGTGATTGTAAACTACATTTACATGTTGTTTTTCAGATGGAAAAAGAACTTCCACTTGATTTTCTAAGTGAATATCGTAAAAGTGAGAATGAAAATCTTCTTCTTCCTCTTCTTCCTCTTCGTCTTCTAAAAATGAATTTTCATCATCAGTTAAATTAAGCTTAGAGAATTTTAAGGTTTTGTCTGATTTTTTGGAAATATACGTTGTAGCATTGGCAGCAGACACATGTCCGAATAGCAGTATAAGTACTGCTAACATATTGATTAATCTACCGATAACTATTTTCATCCGCGAATTTTGCATACAAAGATATACTTTAAAGCTCAAACTTCAAGCTAATTTAGTTTCTTTCTAGATTGGATACTAATTCCTGCTAAAAGGAATAAATAATCTTAACAAAAATTAAGGAAATATAGGTTGATTTTTGTCATCTGAGAAAAATAATGTACTTTCAACATCGTGAGTCAATTTCTTGAGATATGCGTTTTTCATTAGTAGTTTTTCTTTTCTCATTTCATCTATGTGGGTTTTCACAAGTAGTTGCTAGTTTACCCTCTGTTTTAATAGGAAATGTAGTTAAAACAACGTCTTTTCATACGCTTGACTTGGTAGATGCTGGGCAAGAAATTACAAAAAATGAAATTGAAAACAACACACGAAAAGAAAAAATAATGCAATATGGCAAGGCATTGAATGTTGATTTTAATGTTTTGTCCACCTCTGAAAAAAGTACGTTGCCCAATGGTGATGTTGTTTATCAGTTAGGAATTGAATGTAAACATGCGGTTTCAATAAATGTAGTCTTTGATCGCTTTAAGTTGAAAATGGGTTCGAGACTATATTTAGTTGGAGCAAATTCATCCAACTATATTGGAGCTTATACGAGTTTAAATAATTCAGACGCAAATGTATTAGGAACTGAATTAGTGAATGATTCTAAAATCATTATTGAATTAGTTGAACCAATGACTAATGTTGGTACTTCAGAGTTGCATTTGAGTTCTGTAATTCATGGATTTCGTTCCTTAGAGACTATGGTTAAACGTGGTTTGAATGGTTCAGGGATTTGTAATATTGATGTGAATTGTCCACAAGGAAAAGGGTTTGAACAACAACGTAATGCTGTTGGGTTAATGATAAATAGTACAGGAGGTTTTTGTACAGGAACCTTGATGAATACTACTATAGGTCCGTATAAACCTTATTTTCTTTCCGCAAATCACTGCGGCGCGGATCCAACATCATGGATATTTCGGTTTCGTTGGGAAAGTCCCGAAGAAAGTGCAGATTGTGGAACTTCTAAACCTTCTTTAGATGCGCCTAAGGACATGACCATAAATGGAGCAAAGCTGGTCGCTTCTTATAAACTTTCTGATTTTTTATTATGCGAGTTGAATGCTGCTCCTAATCCTTCGTGGAATGTAACTTACGCAGGTTGGGATAAGTCAGGAGAAACTCCTAAGTCAGGAACCGGAATCCATCATCCATATGGTGACATTAAAAAGATTTCATTGGATTACAAGCCTTTAGTTGCAGAAGCATTTGTAAAGGGAGAACCATTAAATCATTGGCTTACCAATTGGAATGTTGGGATTACAGAATCTGGTTCCTCGGGTTCTCCATTGTTTGATCAAAATCATAGAGTCGTAGGACAATTGCATGGAGGAGATTCTGATTGCATTTCTAAATTTATGACAGATTCTTATGGTAAGTTAAGTGAATCTTGGAACGGAGGAGGTACGCCTGAATCACGATTAAGCGATTGGTTAGATCCGGTAGATGCCCATGTTGATTTTATCGATCAGAGTTCTTCAATTACCTATGATCCATATATCGCTTTTCATGCAACAAACCTAACAAATCGATTATGTGTAGACTCAATTGTTCCCTATATCATCATATCTAATGGAGGGATTGACTCGTTGAAAACACTTACGATTAGTTATGCATACGATTCAGAGCCCTTAAACCAAATTAGCTGGAAAGGTAAATTAGCATTGTATGAACAAGACACCGTTTATTTACCTGAGCAAAAATTCAATAAAGGAAACCATGTGTTTAGTGTAACCATATTAAAAGACACCAATTTTGTGGATGCTATAGTATCAAACAATTCATTTTCAAGTTCGTTTAATGTCCTTACTAATTCTAGAAAATATGTGTTAGAACTTCAATTGGATACGGAAGGAGATGAAACAGCTTGGTATTTGACTGATTCAACGAATAAAACGTGGTATCAAGGAGGTCCATATCTCCAAACAGCTTCAAAACCAGCTATTATTCAAGAAGAATTTTGTTTAGAAGCGAATTGTTATAAATTTTCAATCTATGATAATGCTGGAGATGGTTTGTATTCGAGTGATTCTGTAATTGGAGGCTATACTCTTTACGATGACAACAAGTCTGTGGTTGCTCAACTTTTACCCGCGAATGCAAAATTTGGGTCTAGTTCAGTGAAAAGTTTTTGTTACACAAATGGGCTAGTACAACTAGATTTTGAAGATCAAATCACACTGTTCCCAAATCCTTCAAATTTAGATGTGTTAACTATTACTTCTGAAAATATAGAAATTAAATCGATAGAATTATACAACGTTACAGGACAAGTGTATGGTTCATACCTTGTGAATTCTAAGACCTACAAATTGTTGATCGATCAACTGCAGGCAGGTATGTATTATTTGAAAATTCATAGTGTTAATTCCGATGTTACTAAATCATTTGTTAGATACTAATTTGTATGGCGGGGATCTATATTCATATTCCGTTTTGTAAAAAAGCATGTACGTACTGCGATTTTCATTTTAGTACGACTTTTGAAAAGTATCGGACGGAGATGGTTCAATCTATTTGCTCAGAGCTAATATTTCGAAAAGACACTTTGCAAAACCAAATCGTTGAAACCATATACTTTGGTGGCGGAACACCTAGTTTGTTGACTGAGGAAGAGTTGACTCAAATTCTCTCAACAATCCATCAAAATTTCAATGTGCAAATAGGGGCAGAGGTTACCTTGGAGGCTAATCCAGACGATGTATTGAAAGACAAAGTGCAAGTATGGGTGAAAGCAGGAGTTAATCGTTTAAGTATCGGTTTGCAGTCCTTTCATAGTGAATCGCTCCAATGGATGAATCGCGCGCATACCGTTGAACAAAGTTTGGCATGTATTGGAATTGCACAAGCAGCAGGAATTAAAAACGTAAGCATCGATTTGATTTATGGACTTCCGAATATGAGCAACGAAGTTTGGAGGGAAGAGATACGAACCGCATTGAAATTGAGAGTGCAACATATTTCTGCTTATTGTTTGACCATCGAACCAAATACCGTACTGTCTTCTTGGGTCAAAAAGGAGAAAATTCAGCCTGCTAGTAATGAATTGCAACACGAACATTTTACGATTTTACAAGAAGAATTAGTCAATGAGGGTTTTGAACATTACGAAATTTCCAATTTTGCGTTGCCAAATTATATTTCAAAACACAATTCTAGTTATTGGAAAGGGGCACATTACCTAGGCGTTGGTCCTTCTGCTCATTCATACGACGGTAAATACCGTTCTTGGAATATATCTAATAATCAACGTTACATCAAAGGCATTTCGTGTAAGCAACCGGAATATGATTTTGAGCTCTTGACCAAAGAAAACCATTTTAATGAAGCATTGTTGACGGGTTTACGTACAAAATGGGGAGTGAATATAGCAGTGCTAGAAACCATACTTCCATTACATCAAGAATTTTATCAGCAAATTGAAACCTTAGAAAATAAAGGATGGGCTGAACTTCTGGAAGGAGTATTGTATTTAACAAACGAAGGAAAATCGTGGGCAGATAAAATAGCGCAGGATTTGTTTGTGTAAATATCAGATTTTTTTCACCATTAAGAAGTTAAGATTTATTGAGTTTTATTAATTCAAGTTCATTTAGAATGGCGACGCCATTATTGCATTTTCTTAATAAATCTAAATTTTTACGGGGCCCTCTTGAATAATTCCTTAATTTCTTAATGGTAAAAAGCTAAACGATGAAAAATACGGTTTAATACTTGTAATCTCCATTATCTTTTCGTAACTTCAGTATTAAGTTCATTGAAAAACAATCGGTGATAATTGCTTATACCTTTGAAATAGTAAGTGCTTTATTATTAACTCAATATTAAGTGATTACCATTTTTTGCTATTCACATTTACTTTTGGATAAAGTAGGTGGTTGATCAGTAAGCGTGAATTCTTTCACAAGTACTTTTAGTAAAAAAAATTGTCATGGCTAAAAAAACCAAAATTTTCGTTCTCGACACATCTGTGTTGTTGCACGACCATCATTCCTTGGTTCATGTCAAGAAAAATGATGTAGCAATTCCAATCACGGTATTGGAAGAATTAGACAAATTTAAAGTAGGAAACGAAATTAAAAACTTCGCTGCAAGGGAGGTTATTCGTTTTATCGATAAAATTGCCGGAAGTGGAAAATTGCAAGACTGGATAAAATTCGGTACTGCAGATCTAGGAAGGTTTAAAATTATTTTAGATTCTAATCCCACTGGTCTTAACGCGGAATATATCTTTTCCGTAGGTAAAAACGATCATAAAATCATCAATAGTGCTCTAGTACTCAAAGAAACGGAGCCAAACAAAGAAGTTATCTTAGTAACGAAAGATATTAACCTGCGCATCAAAGCGAAAGCGTTGGGATTAATGTCTGAAGATTACGAAACAGGCAAGGTGGATTCTGATATTTTGGATGAAGATGCATTCATGAATATCGACAATGTGGAGTCTTCTATTATTCAAACGTTGTTTAACAAAGAATCCATTCCTGAAGATGGGATTTTAGGAAATAAGAAAACGGCAAACGGCTATTATATCCTAAAAAATGGAAAGACATCTTCCTTAGCATATTACAACCCTGTTACAGATCACATTGATCGTGTGGATAAGAATTATGTATACGGTATCAAAGCGAAAAATGCGGAACAAGCCTTTGCTTTTCATGCACTGCAAAATAATAACATCAAATTGGTGGCATTACAAGGAGTTGCAGGAACAGGTAAAACCTTATTAGCGTTGGCAAGTGCATTGGAACAAAGTAATCAATACCAACAAATTATTCTTGCACGACCATTAGTTCCCCTTTCTAACAAAGAAATCGGATTTCTTCCTGGAGACGCAAACGATAAAATCGCTCCCTACATGGAACCGTTGTGGGATAACTTGAAATTCATCAAATCGCAATTTGGGGAAAACGAGAAAAAACACAAAGCGATTGTAGAAATGGAAAAAGAAGGGAAGTTGGTGATTACTCCGTTAGCGTTCATACGTGGTAGAAGTTTGTCGAACATCTTGTTCATCATTGATGAGGCGCAAAACTTAACCCCACACGAGGTGAAAACTATCATCACGCGAGCAGGTGAGAATACCAAGATTGTGTTTACGGGCGATCTCAAACAAATTGATACGCCTTATTTGGATGAACACAGTTGCGGTTTGGCGTACATCATTGATAAGCTACAAAACCAACCTTTGTTTGCGAATGTCAAACTAGAAAAAGGAGAACGCTCCGAACTAGCGAATTTAGCGAACGATTTGTTGTAGGATATGTTTTAAGAATAGGAATCCCTGTGGTGAGAACTGTGGGGATTTTTTTTTTGTTGATTATAACTCAATTTTATTATCACTTTGTTATAAAACGTTTGTAATTTACTAATTAGTTTAAATACATAATTTTGATATTCTATTTTTTTCTCCACTACTAAATTACTATCATAGAAATTAAATTCCTTAAATAATGGATACAGCTAATCCAAGGCTCGTTTGAGGTGTGTGAAAAATTCTTAGTACTTTTTATGTTGAACACGATTTGAGATAGATAGTACCTTATTAATTTGTAGTTATAATTTTTATTGCGTCTGGAGCGTTTATTTCTGATATTATTTTTCCGTTTTTATCCTTTGTATGTTTAATATATACGATTCCGTAAGGTGTTGGATATGATCCTTCTACTCGTTTTAAGTCCCCTAAATGTGGTTCTATCTTTATTACTTTACAACCAGGAGCTATTATGTTTACTCCAAGTACATATTGCGACAACCATGCGGTTGGACCTGATGCCCAGCCGTGACATAAGCTATGCCTAAGTCCCTTGTAGCAATAATTCCCGTAAT
>CANCJF010000073.1 GCA_947378245.1 Bacteroidota bacterium | reverse complement strand
TTATCGCCTTATCTCTGTCAAAACAATTAATAATGGCATTATCCAATCCAATCCAATCATTTATACTTTTATCTATAGTAGTAGAAAAACCACTCCATTCATGATATGATATCGAAGAACAATTATCCTTTATTTGAAAATCTATACCCGAATTATTACATTTATTTATCATATGTGAACTAATAAAAACACTATGTGCACGACCGATAACGCTTTGTAACGTGATATTTGAATTCCTATTAAAATATGAATTTTCTGAATACCCCTGCTGCAAGTTCTTCTGAACATCTCCTAAATAAAATAATGCTGCAGTATCTAAAAATTTACTTGAAGTATCACCTAATATATTATTATTGTTAATTTTTATTGTAGGCTTACCTTCGGAAGGACTATACATACTTCCCTTCACAACAATTTCAATTTTATAATCTGTGATTTCAATTTGAGATCCTTTGTTATATTTTATTGAAGAATAATCTACTTTATTTAACCCTAGTCCTGCAATTAATAACCCTCCTAACGAATTACTATCAACTATACAATGGGTCATGTCCATATCTCCACTTGAATTAATAATACCAAAAGCATAATTTTTTCGTATTAATGTATTAGAAATGTTCATTTTCCCATCCATATTAGACACTCCAAGTCTATTAGAATTCAATATTTTACAATATTTTAAATTAAAAATGCTTTCGTAGTTTATTATCGAATTTTGACATGAATCAATTTCAAGCCAATTACAATTTACTTTAGATGTGCTATTTTTTGAAATTACTCCTGTTTCACCATTCTTTATGGAAATAGAGTTTAAATTTAAAATTGAACCGTTATTTATTGATTCAAAATTTACTCCTATGTATCCGAATTTATCAATTTTTATTGAAGTAAGAGATACATCCGACTGTATTTTAAATGGTATGTTAGCATTTGATATTTTTATACCAAAAATAGAATCATTTTTATTTTTTGAATTTATAGTAATTCCTGTCCAATAATTCTTATCCATTGAGCTAGTATATGGTGCGATAACAATCGGATTACATTCAATAACTCCATTTGATTTCAACAGACCATTAACAACAATCTCTACATCTCCAATCTTATCTCCATCTGAATCAACATAAGCAATTTGTACATTTGTACCAGCTTCGATAGTCAAAGTTACACCTTCATTTACAATTACTTTTTGAGACAAAAACACATTACCACTCCAAGTAGTATTTGTGCTAATTATTTGTTGCGAAAATGCCGTCAATGAAACCAAAAACGACATGATTAATACAATTCTATTCATTATTAAAAAATTAAAAGTTTATTATTTCAAGATTCAAATCACCGTAATTATCAAACTCTTGATTACAACGAGGCTTATAGTTTCTTTTCAGATTAGTTGCAAACTCAGAACGATTTTTATTTCCAGTAATTACGCACCAAACAAATTCAAAATGTTGTAAAATTGAATTGTCTAAACGAGAAAATTCATCCCAATGCCTATCCGCGAACAAAATTCTATTTTTAGAGGTCACAAAATCTTGTCGATTTAAATCAGATAAATTTAATCTACTAAAATCAATTCTTAAATTTTCTGAATTTTCTATTACGTCAATTGAGGAATTATTAACATTCACATTTAAACCACGCATTGTAATAGTCTGTAATTGTCGAACAAATCGAGAAGTTCTGATATCATCATTATTGTCTGAGTAACCAATATAAATTAACTCTCCACGATAAAACAAAGTGAAAATTCCTGGGTTTTTAAATACCTCTTCATTTACAGTTGGAATAATTTCAAATTCGATGTTTAAAGGATATGAACTTTGATTTATATTAACGCTAAAAAGTTCATTAGCATTCCTATGCCAAATTTCATTCATAATTTATTCTTTTTTATTCACTTTCAAAAATACTATTTATCGCGTTGTCTATTAAAAATCAATAAATTAATTTTAGTTTCAAACTGGTTTCAAACCAAATTTAAAACTGATAATCAACAACTTAAAATTATTTATTGATTTTATATAAATTTCTACGTTTGTCCGTTTCGTCTTTGATTCGTTCGATGAAATTGGGATGCGATTGATTCAAATCAGTGATAATACGATGTCTTCGTAACTTTTTACTGTCCTGTTCAAGGATGTCAATCCCCATGATGATATCAAATTCCTCTTGGGTTAATAGTTCTTTCGCTTGATTCATCAGTACTAAATGACTTTCCGTATAACTTAGGGTTATAGGAGTTGTTTTGTTTTTCTTAAATACTAAAACAAATAGCAATACAATTAAACCTAACAAACCAATTATCACAAACGATGTCCAGGAAATAGTAGATTTCAACGTTTTACTTGGTTCATACCTGAAATTTTTATGCAATGTAAAGGACTTCCAAATAGTTTCTAAATCAATCGACTTACTGTTTTTAATCCCAACAGAATCAACATGTCTAATGGTAATCGAATTAGAATGTACATCTAAAATTTGATGACTGTAGGGAAAACCAATCTCTTCATTTTTAATAATCAAGTACTCCATGGTACTCGGATGGATGACAATCGATCTATCTTCTCCTTTGAAAAAAACGTAATTTTTTAAGGAATAAGAAAACCCTTTAAAAAACAAATTAGTATCTAACAAAGTAAAGGTTTTCCAATGCATGTTATCCAGATCCAAACGATGCAACTTAAAATCAAATACATCCTTCCCTGTAGAGTTCCCGCATTGGTAATTGTTAAACGTAAAAATATGTTTCCCATATTTAAAATTCGCACCTAACAAATGAGGTGGTGTTTTTCCTTCAGTTGGCTGAAACGTCCATCCACCAGTAATTTGATTGAAATACAATAAATTATTAGTTGTAGTGAAAAATCCATACCCTCCCAAGGCATACAAACGTTTTTTCCAAGAAAATAAAAAGCGATGAAAATTTCCACCGTGAAAAGTACATCGGTCTAAACGTGTTGCTTTACCCTGTGAAAGCTTGAAAACAAAATAATACCCATTTGGATTATAGAGCGTGTCCTTTCCTACTATCGAAATCGTATTAAAACCTTGATTGTAAATAAAATTCGCATCGATAGGACCATACGTTTCTTCTATCGTTTCTTTAATTACGCGTTCTTGGCTTTTGGTTAAAGATTGACCAAAAACAGAGAAACTAAAAAAACAAACAAAAAGAATTAAACTACGCATTTTGACGAATTGAATTGTAAAAGTAAATAAATTTCAGCTATATCATTAACCACCAGCGTAATCATGCTAATTTAACGATTCGTATGTATCTTATAAATATTCCTCCTTCTATCCGACAAATCCTTCACACGTTCAATCAACCCAGGGTAATACGTATTCAATTCATTGATCAAACGATGCCTTTTCAATTTACGACTATCTGAAGATAATTTATCAATCTCCAGCAACACATCCAATTCTTGTATGGTCAAATTGGTATTCTCGGATGATAGAATTCGTTGATATAAATAATGTTCTACCTTTCTACTTTTAGATTTTACTAACATTTTGGAGCGTTTCCTGAGTAGAAACACAACAATAGACAAAACACTTACTATCACAAGTAGGATTAGGGAATAATTAACATACCAAACCCCTTCATTCGTATTTTCTTGTTCATCAAAAAATCTAGAAATATCTACTAAAGCAAACTGTCTTGCATTCCTATTTTTCAAAATCAATAGATTTCCTTTGTTGGTCAAACGTTTTGCCTTGGTTATCTTATGAATCGTTTCTTGTTCCAATCGTTTCGTTTCTAACGTAGCCTTATTTATAACATACCCTGATTGTTTCAACACAACCAATACATAATCTTTCAACGGTACGGATATTGATTGCATATGTGTTTCAATAGGTGTTGAAACCATTTTATCTGTACTCTTAGAAATAGAATAGTTACTCACTAATAAGCAAGTAACCATCAACCACCAAGACTTAAAATATCGTTTTCTTTTCACGCTAAATAATGCAAATCAAATTATTCGACTGCAAATAAATAACATACGTTTTAGTTGATGGGTTTATACAGGTTTCTTACTGGTATCAAACCAGTTTCAAATAGGTTATTCTTAGAGTTTATGAAATAAAAAAGCAAAAAAAGTCACAGACAAACTATAAAGATTCACAGAGTTTTTTTTAAGCGCAGAGAACTCTTGAGATTTTTAACGCTATTTCGTATACGAGGCCGCAGAGTGTTTTTGACTCCGTCAAAAAACAAAACCAACCCTACCAAACTCGTCTAATAACGCGGTTGAAATACACTCCAAACATATTTCTGCGGACCGGAATTCGTCGCATGGAAAAAGTAAAACCGGGTCCCATAGAATAAGTAAACGAAAGAAAAAATAGTGTTTGACGACGCAGGAGGAGTTTATTTTTTCTCGTTTATGTTTCGTAATGGGTGGTTGCTTTTTCAGCGACAAGCAGTTTTTGGTTACTTTTCGTCACACTGAGCCTGTCGAAGTGTGGCCAGAAAAAAGTGACAAAATAGTAAGCAAGAGAAAACTACTTCAACCCTCCCTTCAAAAACCTTTTATACACCTCCACATTCGGTTCATACCCAATCGCCTCCGTCAAATCATTCCCATCCGAATCTACCATCACATACAATGGCTGCGACAACTGTCCATAATGCGTCACTTGATAATCTGACCATTTATTTCCTACTGTTTTAATCATCCCTTGTATCGCTTTAGAATACCTCCATTCCGATTTAGGTAATTTCTCTCTATCATCCACATACAACGAAACAATAACCACCTCATCCTTTAAAATAGGATGTACAGCCTCATTCAACCACACCGTAGACTCTGTACGACGACAGTTAGGACAATTATGTCCTGTGAAATCTAGCAATAATGGTTTCCCTTCTAATCGCGCATACTCTTTAGCCCTTTCTAAATCATGAAACGTCAATAAACTACCATCTGCAACTTCATGCATGAAAGGACGAAATTTCTTAAAATTCTCACTCACATTCGCTTCAGAACCTCCACTATCTCCTTTTACAAATCGGAAGTTATCTTCACTATGCGTTCTTGGAGGCGCTACACCATCAATTAATCGTAAAGGTGCTCCCCACATCCCAGGTAAAAGATAAATCGCAAAAATAAATGCAGTTAAAGCAAACATAAAACGGGTTACGGATAAACGTTCTAGATTTGAATCGTGTGAAAACTTCAATTTTCCTAACAAGTAAAAACCAATGATAAAGAAAATCACAATCCACACTGCGACAAACAATTCGCGTGTTAAAATGCCCCAATGATAAGCTAAATCAACTCCAGATAAAAATTTCAATGCCAATGCTAATTCTAATAATCCCAACACCACTTTCACTGAATTTAACCATCCACCAGATTGTGGTAGACTATTCAACCATCCTGGGAAAATCGCAAACAAGGTAAAAGGTAACGCCAAGGCAACAGCAAACCCTCCCATCCCAATTGCTGGAGCTAATAAAGCGCCATCTGCAGCTGAATCCACTAGTAATGTCCCAATAATCGGTCCCGTACATGAAAATGAAACTAAACTCAATGTAAACGCCATAAAAAAGATACCGATTAGACCTCCTTTGTCGGCATTTCCATCTGCTTTATTCACCCATGAATTTGGCATACGTATCTCAAATGCACCCAAGAAAGAGACTGCAAAAAAGATGAATATCCCAAAGAAAATAAGGTTCATCCAAACATTCGTAGATAAATCATTTAGTCCTGTAGGGCCCAACAAAGCAGTAATTACTAATCCTAAACTCACGTAAATAACAATAATCGAAATACCATATAACAAAGCGTTTAAGATCCCTTTCATACGTGTTTTAGAACGTTTCGTAAAGAAAGTTACCGTCATCGGTATCATCGGGAAAACACATGGTGTCAATAAAGCAATTAATCCTCCACCAAATCCTTTGAAGAAAACAATCCATAACGCATCTTTAGGTTTCAAAGTCTTTACAACGACTTTTATATTCTTCCCTTTTTTATTTTCCAAACTTCCTTCTCTATCAACTTCCTTCTCCTTAACAACACTATCCTTCCCTTTCGCTGCAACAACTTCTTCGGTCTCCCGAAAGCTTTCGGGACGTAACGCTTCACTCGTAACTCCAACATATCCAACCGCTTTCACATTAGCTTCTTGTTCGGTTGGCATCAAACATTGCACCGCACACAACTGAAAATTATACGTAAACTTAATATCCACTGGTTGATTGCTCAAAAACTCAATTTCTTGCTTATAAACTACAGCATTTTCGATATACAAAGAAGTTCCCAAATCATCTTTATGAGTAATTGCTTTCTTTCCTTCAATCAGTCCTCCGACTGTACGATACAACTTCGAAGGTTTAAAAACAAAACTTGTAGGAATCCCTGTAAAACTTGCTTTTTCTGGATTATGGTGAATCGAATAAATATGCCAATCTTTTACAATGTTTGCTTTCGCAACCACATATGCATGAGAAGCATCTTTCTTCTCCAAACTAAAACTCCAACTGATATAATCCGAGAAACTCTCATTTGGTTGAGCAAAAGCACTTTTACTTCCAAATAAAACAAAGAAACTAAACAAAAAATAAAATATTCGAACTATCATAATCTAATGGTTAATACAAAACAAAAAATCCGTTTTGAACATAGAGCAAATCTACTACAAAACGGATTCTTTAAAAAATTTAAGCACAATTTTTATGCTTTATTAAGATTTACTAATTTATAGTGCACTTAAAGTTCTTCTAGAATTTCACCTCTACAATATGATCGATTGGAATCCAAACCCCACCTTTCAAACAAATATATTTTGCTCCTGTTGCCCAAATAGTAGTCTCTACTCTCTTTGGTCCTTCATCGTCGTGGAAATAAATCGACACTTTAGAATGGTAACCATTCCCTAAACGCGTTGCTTGTTCCAATTGCTGTCTCAACTCTTCGTGTTGTTCAACATTCATTTCATTGTGAAATGACATTTTTGAAACCTCCTCTTTTTCGATTGTTTTGTATGCCGAAATTTCCATAGCCGTGTGTTTTAATTCTATCTAATTATATCAAATATCCAAAGATACTTCCACAAAAGTAAGCATTTTTAGAGGATTAAATTTGTGGAGTTGTTAAAAATCAGGGCTATTTTTCAACAATTTGAACTTTTAAAATAGATCTAGAGTTTTCATCAGCAATTGATTTTCTTGAAATTTTATGACCTACACACCATAACACATCCATATCGTCTGCAACAACTAAACTCGACTCACGTGCTCCAGAACTTATTTTTGCTTCTGTCAAGACATCAGAAATCAATTTACTCCCCTTCATTCCAATCGGAGCAATTCGATCTCCAATCCGCCAAGTCCGTAAAACCAATTCCCCTTTAACCTTCTCAGCATCCAAAAAAATAACCGATTTTGAAAAATCATTAGGTAACTCTAAAACGCTGGTAATTTGTATCCCAAAATTTTTCAGTATTACCTGATTTATTTCAAGGTTTTTAATTATATCAAAAGCATTAATTCCACTATAAAAAACCCAATCCCCACACACAACTTTTTTTCCTTTTTGCGCATGACGAATTTTTTGTAATTGCGTAAGTATTTCAAAAGTACCTCCCAATTGACGTAAGACTTCTACGCGTAGCTCATGAGATAAACTATCAAACTCCTCATAGTCCCAACTAGTGGATGATTGTATTTTGGTGTGAATTTCCTTCGCGTTCAATTCCAACGTCTTTTGAGTGAACTGAAATGCTCCTACTAAAGCCAAAACAGACTCTTTCAGAGTTGGAATTTCTGTATACAATTGTGGCAAAACGATATTGCGCAAACGATTACGCGTATACTTATTCTCTTGGTTCGAACGATCTTCTCGCCAAACCCAACCTTGTTCTTGTGCAAACGATATAATTTCTAGTTTTGAATAATGTAATAATGGTCGAATATATTGTTGATGTACCTCTAGCATACAAGACATTCCCAATATTCCAGACTTCCGTCCTAAATGCTGAAAAAATGTTTCTATTTGATCGTCGGAATGTTGCCCCAAAGCTACAAAACCTCCATTTTTTCTAACAAGTTGTTCTTCAAAGAATTCATAACGAATCTTACGCGCTACTTCTTGCAAATTTCCGCCTAAATCTTTTAATATTGATTTTGTATCCACTTTTTTTACGGTTAATGGAATATCCAACGCAATACATAACTTCCTGACAAATTGTTCATCCTTTTCCGAATCTTCTCCTCTCAAAGAATAATTCACATGCAAGACTTCTAAATCCCTACAGATATCTTTCAATACATGTAACATAACAACAGAATCCACTCCTCCACTACAAGCAACAAACACTTTATGATTTTCTAAAAACGACCAAGAAGAATGAAGTTGTTGTATGTTCATCTAATTAAAAAATTGCAAGATTTTATTGACCTTTACCAAACATTCTTCATATTCTCTCTCTGGGTCCGACTTCATCGTAATCGCACTACCAACCGAACAAGTCAAAATTTCTTTCATTTTGTTATAGAGTAATGAACGAATTACAACATTCAAATCAAAATCACCATTTGGATAAATCACTCCTATCGATCCAGAATACAATCCTCTTTTAAATGACTCATACTGCTCAATCAATTTCATCACACTTACTTTGGGTGCACCTGTCATTGAACCCATCGGAAAAGTAGCACTAATAATTTTTTCAAAAGGAATATCATCATTCACCTCACATACAATAGATGAAACCAAATGATGAACTGTTTCAAATGTCTGTAATTCACACAAATTTTCTACCTTAACACTCCCTCGTTGCGCAATACGCGAAAAATCGTTACGCACTAAATCAGTAATCATCACATTTTCAGAAACTTCCTTCTTATCACCTAACAGAGTTTTTTGTAATTCGATATCTTCCATTTCGTCTTTTCCTCTGCGAATCGTTCCCTTAATAGGTTGAGACAATAATCTACCCCCTATTTTTTGAATGTATCTTTCAGGACTAAAACACAATACGGACCAATTTTCAA
Source organism: Bacteroidota bacterium (assembly GCA_947378245.1). GTDB lineage: Bacteria > Bacteroidota > Bacteroidia > Flavobacteriales_D > Crocinitomicaceae > CANHVK01. The sequence goes on along the minus strand of CANCJF010000073.1, from coordinate 6,155 downwards.
AATTCATCATCACTGAAAACGGTGCTTTTGTTTGTTGATGAATCGCTGCGAACAAAGGGATTACATCCAAATCTTTCACCTGTTCAGCATAAAATTCTTGGCAAAAATTCAATTCATAGCAATTTCCATACTGAATTTCCGCTTTTACTTTATTAACCGATTGAATATATGTCTCTCGATCTATACGACTACTGAAATTAAGTTTGTTAGTATTCAAAAAAGTAGTTTCACTTTGAATTTTATCAAAAAACAACTTCACAAAGTCCTGCGTTTTAACTGTTACTTCACCTTGAACAAAATTGAAAGCTTCAGGATGAATTTCAACCACACTTTCCGGAGACCACAAAACCAAAAGCGGAAATTCGATAGTATCAGGATTTTCACTCTTTAGCTCTTCCAATTCATTTTTTAAATCATAGGAAAGACATGTGAAAATATACTTTCCTTTATGTTGATCCAAAAATACTTGCATCCCAGAAAAGTCATCTCCTGGATACATAACCCATCTTTCACCGGCACCAAAGCCTAATAACTGATCTTTTGGAAAATAAATAAAGTCTTTCACTGATTCTATGAATGTAAAAAGGTTATCTCGCAATGAAATAACCTTTTTTTGAATGATTTTCTAAGAATGAAAAGAGAATAGATTTTTCGAGGCAAACAAAAAATTAAATCCGCAGTTTACATCAGTAAATGAGGAATTTAATTTTGAAGTTGAACGAAGAAAAAGCATTTTCTTTTTGTTCGACTAATTTCTTGGTCCACCTGTGTTCACTGGAGCATCCCCATCTGGAGCAGGATTCACATTCCCTTTAATACGAATAATTTTTGAAGGATCATTTGTCGCATTAGATAATATCGTGATACTCTTATTGATTGGTCCAGCAATTTTAGTGTTGTACTTTACAGTAATAGCTCCTTTACCCCCTGGAGGAATTGGCTCTTTCGGATAAGAAGGTACGGTACAATTACATGGAGCCGTAGCTTTTGTAATGATTAAAGGAGCGGTCCCAGTATTTGTAAACTCAAAAGTAGATTCTCCATTCCCACCATATTTTAGCGTTCCATAGTCATGAACCTCCTTTTTAAATTCAATTTGAGGTCCTCCCAATTGCATAAAAGACGTGATTGTAAATAGTAATCCTACTAAAAAAATAGGAAGTAATAAGATTCTTTTTTTCATAATCAGTTTTTTCAAAAATTAGTAATTCAAATATAACGAGAAAATATCAAAAAAAAATAAATTTATGATTTGTTAAGATTTTTCAAACGAAGTTTAACCATTTCGACCACTTCTGGCTTCAATTTTGGATGTTCATTTAATAAACGATGATAATAATACTCCGTTTTTTTTTGATCTTTCAAATACAGTTCAACAGTTGTTGCAGCATTCAATAATAAACTTGCTTTTTGATTATAATTAGGGAAATAATGTAATAAAGTGTCTGTCCAATTCAAGGATAAAGCATATTTTTTTTCTTGCAAGTACAATTGCTGTAATTTATCTAAATAAAAAGCTGTTGATTGATTATTTCTACCCAATTCAAATGCAAGTTTATAATTATTTTCTAACAAACGAATACTCTTCAAAGGAAGTGTATCAACTTCATTATTCATCAGTAATCGGTAGGAATATTGAAGCGTATCCTCCAGTAATGCAATCTTTTTCTCAATTCGTTCGTAATTTGTCAATCCGACAACCGTTTTTCTTTCAGAAAACTCAGAACGATTGCATCCAACTAACACTACGACAATACAGATAAATAAAAATAATTTCATTATTTACCTTTTTTAATAGCAGGAAAACGCATACGATAATCAACAACAATTAACCCTTTAGAAATGTTTCCTAATTTTTTTGTCAATAATTTTCTTTTTAAAACAGACAAATGGTCGGTAAACAATACACCTTGAATATGATCGTATTCATGCTGTATGATACGAGCAGCATAACCATCAAAAGTAATTTTCTCAAAATAATTCCAATTTTCATCGTAGTAAGAGATAACTACTTTCTCCTTACGATAAACTTCTTCACGAATTTTCGGAATACTTAAACAACCTTCGTTAAACCCCCATTCCTCTCCTAGTTCATCGTGAATGATAGGGTTTATAAAAACTTTCTTGAAATCTTCTAAACCTACAGATCTTGGGTCAACTTCTTCTTCCTCTTCATCAATAAAAGGTGATCCATCAACCACAAACATACGTATTGATTGACCGATTTGTGGAGCAGCTAATCCAACACCTTGCGCATTATACATCGTCTCAAACATATTCTCAACTAAAGTTCCTAAACCTTCAAAAGATCTCTCTATCTCAACAGCTTCTTTCTTTAATACAGAATCGCCATAGGCAACAACAGGTAATATCATAGTGTAATTTTTAAAGTTCAAAAATAGAAAGAAAGTAGGACTTCAACAAGTTCAAAAAGAATCCTGCAAGTAACATAAATCAGAGTAAGACTGACAAATTCCTAGTATAAAATAAGAATTACAAATTCATTGAACTCATAAAGGATTGCAATAAAATGGTCGCACTCACCTCGTCTATCAATCCTTTATCTTGTTTTTTATGTTTAGATAGACCTGACATAGAAATTACTTGACTTGCCATTTTTGACGTAAATCGCTCATCATATAAAGTAACATTTAGTTCAGGGAATTCTTTTTTCAACACTTCAAAAAGAATATGAACATTTTCGGTAATATGCGTGTTTTCATTGTTCAGTCTCTTTGGCTCACCCAACACTAAAGTACCAACATTTTTCTCACGAACTATTTTTTGAATCTCACCGATCAAAATCTTACTATCTACTGTTTTTAAACCACTTGCGATAATATTATTTTCATCAGTTACAGCTAAACCAGTTCGCTTTAAACCAAAATCAAGTGCTAAAATTCGTTTATTATTATTCATCTGTACACAAAGATAGATAGAAATCCAATAGCATAAATATTTCTTTGCTTTATGTATATTTGTGAAAAATGTAAACATGAGATCAATCATTGAAAAAGCATGGGAAGATCGTTCCCTTTTAACTGATAAAACTACCATCGAAGCCATCGAACACGTCATCGAAGAACTTGACAAAGGTATTATTCGTGTAGCTGAACCAACTGATGATGGTGAGTGGATTACAAATGAATGGGTAAAAAAAGCGGTGATTTTATATTTTCCTATTCGTCAAATGGAAACAATCGAAGTTGGTCCATTTGAATTTCATGATAAAATGTTATTAAAACGTGGTTATAAAGAACTTGGTGTTCGTGTTGTGCCTCATGCAATTGCTCGATATGGAGCATATATTTCTAAAAATGTTATTTTAATGCCTTCCTACGTAAACATAGGTGCATACGTCGACGAAGGTACAATGGTTGACACATGGGCAACTGTTGGATCTTGTGCGCAAATAGGTAAAAATGTTCACCTAAGTGGTGGTGTAGGTATTGGTGGTGTTTTAGAACCTTTACAAGCAAGTCCTGTTATTATAGAAGATAATGCTTTTATTGGTTCAAGAAGTATTATTGTAGAAGGCGTACGCGTTGGGAAAGAAGCAGTTATTGGAGCCAATGTATGTATTACAAAATCTACAAAAATAATTGATGTAACTGGAGAAACACCAATTGAAACAAAAGGATATATCCCTGAAAGAAGTGTAGTAATCCCTGGAAGTTATACCAAAAAGTTTCCAGCAGGTGAATTTCAAGTTCCATGTGCATTAATTATTGGCAAACGAAAAGAAAGTACTGATTTAAAAACTTCTTTAAATGATGCATTAAGAGAACACAACGTTGCAGTATAATTATACGTCTTGTTAGTGTTCTAAAGAAAAAAAGGATTATTTATTTGTTAAAAAATTGTTTCTTTGTATTCAATTTAAGAGTTTTGTAAAGATTAATTAAATATAAACACCATGAATTTACGTAAAATTATAATGCTAATCGTAGTTCTAACAACTGGTTTTACTAGTTTGTTCGCTCAAAAAACAGAAACAAAATTTCAATGTGGATACGACGAAATTCAGCAACAAATGTGGCAAGAAAATCCAAGTTTACAAGTTGAATATGAAAACTTCTTAAAGAACTTTGAATCATTTGAAAAAGAAATCGTTAATAAAAGAGGAACAAAAAAATACATTATTCCTGTTGTATTTCATGTTTTACATCAAAATGGAGCTGAAAATATTTCTGATGCTCAAATAGCAGATCAAATAGCAATTTTAAATCGTGATTATAATACTGTCGATACTACAAATATTCAATCAGAATTTAAAAATATTATTGCTAATTGTAATTTTGAATTTCGTTTAGCCCAAAAAGATCCAATGGGTAATTGTACAAATGGAATTGAGCATATTTATTCAAACTTCACAAATAACGCCGGTCCACAATCTAAAATTAATCAATGGAATAGAAATCAATATTTAAACGTTTGGGTGGTAAAACAAATCGGAGTGGATAATAAGGTTAAAACTCTTGGAAATGCTTTACAACCAATTGGAGCACAGTCAAATTATAAATTAGATGGTGTCTTGATCTGTTACGATTGCGTTGGATCAATTTTGCAATCAAATGTTCAAAATTCCACAACACTAACACATGAAGTAGGACATTTTTTAGGATTACCACATGTATGGGGAAACAATAATAATGTAGGCGAAAACTGTGGTGATGATGGAGTTCAAGATACACCAATAACAAAAGGAAGTCTGTCCACATGTGTGAATTCATCAAATTCTAATGCAAATGCTTGTGTTGAATCTGAATTAATCAATTATACATTTGATGGAGTTACTAAAAGTTCAGGACAGACTGATACTACAAAATTAAGTTTATCTACGACAAGCAATCTATTTTCATTAAATGCAGTTAAATTTCCATTAACAGCAGTCAATTTATCTTCAAACTCAATTCAATCAAAACAATTTTCATTCTCTAAATGGCCAGTTGGAGGTAAAAATAATGATACACTAATTTCTTCTAATAATGGTAAAATAGACCTTTCTAAATATTATGAAATTAAAATTGCACCTAAAAAAGGCACATTACTTGATGTTAATAAGTTAACTTTTAAAATTGGTAGAAATAGCCAAGGTGTAAAAAATATAGTTGTTAAATCTAGTATAGATACTTTTAAAGTAAATCTACCTTTAAATCTATCAAAGACTCAAAATCCGACTGCATCTTTTGATTTTAACTATGACACTGTAAAATGTGCTAAAATCAACAAAATTTCTCCAAAACTTTCTGAAAACTTTCCTTTTGGAGGACATTTTAATGGTGAATCAAATTTATACATAGACTCAATTTCAGGAGAAATTGATTTAGTAAAAACAAAAGCTGGTTCATTTAAAATTTCATATATACTTCCTAAAACAAGTTTGACGAATGGAGTTTCAATTACAAAAAACATTGTAATTCTACCTGTTGAGAATCCAAAATTGAGCTACTCTAAAAATGATTTCTGTCAAACTGGATCAATTAAACCAACTTTAATCGGAAAGTCTGGAGGTGTTTTCGCTTCATCAATAGGCTTGAAAATTAATCCAACGACAGGGGAAATTGATTTAGAGAAAAGTATAGCTGATCACTACATAATCAAATATGAAGTGAATGATACAAATAAATGTTTGGCTAGTTCAAAAATTTCAATAAATATCTCACCTATTAAAATCAACAAGTCTAAATTCAATTATTCTTCTTTTTGTAAAAATCAAGATTCTATCCTTCCAATAAAAGATAGTTTGTTCACAAAAGGTGGAATTTTTACAACTAATAATAAAACACTAATTTTAGATTCTATCACAGGTAAAGTAAACCCAAAATTATCGAGTAATGGAACATATTTAGTTTTCTATAATTTGAGAGCTACTTCATGTAATTCTAAACCAATTATAGATACTGCTTCTTTAACTATTATTAATGATACATTAAGTACTATAAAATATTCATCTAATTATTATTGTAATGATACGTTGCATTCAGTTCCAATGATAACAGGCAATAGACTAGGAGTGTTTGCTTCCGACGATAGTTTAACCATAGATGATAAAACAGGAGAAATAAATTTTAATAAAAGTAAAAGAGGAATTCATGAGATTCGATATAAGTCAATTGGATTTAATAAATGTCAGTCCGAAACAGTAACTAAAA
>CANCJF010000072.1 GCA_947378245.1 Bacteroidota bacterium | reverse complement strand
ATTTTTCTGATTCTTACCAAAATAATTTAGCTAAAGACAAAGTATTTGCATTTCAAACACAAGCTGGTAAAAAAGGATTAGTGAAAATTGTAAATATTACTAAAGGATATAATACAACTACAAAATTAGATGACTATCAATTTGGAACGATTGAAATCGTTGTGAAAGTTCAAAAATAATATTCTGAATTCATTGAAAGCCGGCTCACTTGAGTCGGCTTTTTTTGTTATAAATAGCCAGCAAATTTATAGATAATTACACCTACTAATTCGTGTAAAAAATTATCCCAGTTTAATAAAACCTCTGCTTGTGGTAAAAAGATATTTCGCGGCATGGCCTTTTCCCACGTTTTTTTTTGTGCAATACGATGGTAGATAAATGTTTTAATTCCTTGCTTTGAAAAACAAGCTTGGGCTCTATACTGATGAAGAGGAGAGGTAATCAGTACTAAACGTTTGTTTGTCCAATGTAAACGATCTAAAATCGGTTTAGAAAACAAGGCATTTTCATGGGTATTATTCGAATTATTTTCGATATGTATGTCTTTTTCAGGAATGTGGAAATAAGTGAGCATGTAGTTTTTTAGGAGACTTGCCTCCCTTTTTTTTGGATATAAAATACTTCCCGAACCTCCAGTGATAAAAATGTTTTTGATGATTCCATTTTTGTATAGTTCAATCGTTTGAGTCATGCGATTCACATTGGAATTAAATAAAATTCTATCTCTAGATTCATCGTAAGAAATCATTCCACCCATAAGAATTCCCGTATCGAAATGTTTATTTTCTTTATCAGAAACTACATTTTCACAAGTAGGAATTAAATTTCCAACTAAAGATAAAATCAAGGGGTTTGAAAAAAAAAGTAAGCATACTAATGAGGCTATCAAGTTTTTTCTTTTGCGTTGCACACTTTTCGTAATAACTGCGATTGATAATAACACAACAATCCAAGTCATAGGTGATATAAGAAAGTCGAGTATTTTTGAAAGGTAGAAGAACATAGGTTTTATAATTTTTACAAAAACAAATATAATTATTCATTTTGTCACCCTCCTTAATTATCACTGAACTTACGCTTGTTCTTCGAAAGCAGCACTTTCTCTTCTCAAGGGAGGAAAATTAACAACAAATTTTATTTTCTTCTCACCCCCATTTTCGTATATTTGTACCCTGAAATCACCCACTAGGGTAAAATGTTAGAAGATGAAAGTGAATCCTCAATACAATACAAAAGAAACGCTTTTAGCGTTATATAATAAACCTTTGTTAGAATTGGTTTTCGAAGCAGCAACAATCCATAGACAATATCATAACCCACGAGAAGTACAAATGTCTTCTTTGTTGAGTATAAAAACAGGAGGTTGCTCGGAAGATTGTGGATACTGTCCGCAAGCTGCTCGCTATAGTACAGGTGTGGATGCGCATAAATTAATGACAGTAGATTCTGTTGTAGAACAAGCGAAAAATGCAAAAGCAAATGGTTCTTCTCGTTTGTGTATGGGTGCTGCATGGAGAGAGGTGAGAGATAACAAAGATTTTGACTCTGTCGTAGAGATGGTTCAGGCGGTAAATGACTTAGATATGGAGGTTTGTTGTACATTAGGTATGATGAACGAAGACCAAGCAAAACGTTTGAAAAATGCGGGTTTGTTTGCTTATAACCATAATTTAGATACTTCAAAAGATTATTATAAAGACGTTATTTCAACTCGTGAATACGAAGATAGACTGCAAACAATTGATAATGCGCGTAAAGCTGGTATTACCGTTTGTTCTGGTGGTATCATCGGTATGGGGGAAGCAATTGAAGATAGAGTAGGGTTGTTGATGAGTTACATCGAAATGGAAACGCCTCCAAATTCTATTCCAATCAATGCGTTAGTTGCAGTAGAAGGAACGCCTATGGAAGATCAAAAACCGATTGAACAATGGGAATTGATTCGTATGGTGGCTACGACACGTATTGCATTTCCTGAGTCAGTAGTGCGTTTGTCTGCTGGTAGAACAAAAATGTCTATGGAAGGACAAGCATTATGTTTCATGGCAGGTGCAGGTTCTATTTTTGCAGGAGATAAATTATTGACAACTCCAAACCCTGAGTTTAATGAAGATAAGGCAATGTTTGATATTCTTGGGTTAATCCCAAAGCAAGCATTTGCAGATGGTGAAAAACCAGAGACAAAACCAGATGCGATCATCGAAGAAAAGAAACGTAAACAAGCAATTCGCGAACAAGAATTAGCAGATGCATCTTTTCAACCTCGTAAAATTACAGTGGAGTAAGCGTGAAACCTAAGTTTTTACAATTATTAAAAAATAGAAAAGAATCAGGGAGCTATCGCTCCCTTTCTTTATTTCAAGACTTTGTAGATTTCTTCTCCAACGATTACCTTGGATTAAGTAGAAAGTTGAAAGTTGAAAGTCAAAAGTTTGATCGATTGGGAAGTACTGGTTCTAGATTAATTTCTGGAAATTCTTTGGAAGCAGAAAGCTGTGAAAGTTTTCTTGCTGATTTTTTTCAAGCGGAAGCGGCACTCGTTTTCAATTCTGGTTACGATGCTAATATTGGACTCTTTTCGTCCGTTCCTCAAAAAGGAGATACTGTCATTTATGATGCGCTCATTCATGCGTCTATTCGTGATGGTATTCGTTTGAGTTATGCGAAAAGTTATTCCTTTGCACACAATGATCTGCATGACTTAGAAAAAAAACTTACACGTTCAGAAGGAAGTGTTTTTGTTGCAGTGGAGAGTTTGTACTCGATGGATGGAGATATATGTCCTTTAGATGAGGTAATAGAATTGTGCGCTAAATACAGTGCCTATTTAATCGTTGATGAAGCACATGCTGTCGGCGTATTGGGTGAAAAAGGGAAAGGGTTGACATTCCATAAGGAAGTTTTTGCTCGTATTATTACATTTGGCAAAGGATATGGATATCATGGAGCAGCTGTACTTGGATCGGAAGAATTAAAAAATTACCTCATCAATTTTGCGCGTTCGTTTATTTATACAACTGCCTTACCTGTGGAAGACTATCAATTAATACAACAACAAATTGAATCTTCGGAGGATGATAACCTGCGAGTTGCCTTGCAATCAAATATTGACTATTTCCGAGCTAAATTAAATTACCAAGGAGTTAGTGCTAACACTTCACCTATACAAATCTTAGAAGTCCCAGGTGTAGACAATGCCTTAAATTTAGCGAAGCAATTACAGGAAAATAATTTTGCTGTCAAAGCTATTCTTTCACCTACCGTCCCCGAAGGACAAGAACGCATTCGTATTTGCATTCATACGTTTAATACCAAAGAGGAAATCGAAAAAATAGCCGAAATTCTACTTCAATACTAAAATGTAATAATTTGATATAGAATATTTAGGGAAATTAAAATTAGATTTTTTGAGGCAGATAAGAAATTAATACTGGTCCCGATAGCTATCGGGATTACTTTAGTAAATGAGGAGAGAAAGCTTTGCTTTCGAAGACCAAACGGTAGTGCAGGGAATCCAAAGGAATTTATAAGAACGAAGAAAAAGCAATTTTTAGAGATTCCCTAAGGCTGGTCTTAAGATTAAAGTAGAAGGAGCATTATTCAACCACTCCTCATCCTCTATAACCAACGACTCCCAACTTTCTAAACTCACCAACATGATGTCGTATTTGTTTACTAACGTTTTTTCAATTTCCCATTCGCTTAAAATCTGCAAATGGTTAGGGAAATAATCTTGAATTTGTGATAAACGTTTACTTAATTCCTCGTTTGACTTAATAAATCCATTGATATCAACCACTGTTACCAAAGCTTCTGCATTGGTAATCATTTTCTGGAAATAATTCACCAACTGAACATCAGACTCACTAAAGAAAGGAATGATGATATTCGAAATTTGCGTCATGTTTTTTTCAATCAAAATCCCGACAGGAACATTGGTATTCAAAAGAATGTCACGCGTACGATCATCAAAATGGGACTTGTCAAATAATTTTTCCTTACCTGTCAATTTATTCTTAATACGTTCTGGATTGATTATTCGCGTTGTAAATCCTAACACTTTTCCTAAGAAACTTCCTTCATACATCGACTGACCAATACCTACTAACAATAAGTCGTAATTACTTTTGTTTGCTTCTTCTGCTACATCTGTTGGCACATCATTAGAAGCTCTAAAAATGGTTGATATACGTTGTTTCAACGCCCATGCTTCTTCTTTTATCGGAGTCATGGTTTCTACTTCTAAATCTTTGATGTTGAATTGGTGGATTTCGTTGGTCTGTGCTAAGTGCATGACATCTACTTCTGCATTATCATTCAATTTTTTAACGAAGCTATTTGCTAAACGTAACAATACTTTTCCACGTGCAGGATTACCAAAAGAAATAAGAATTCTGAATTTATTAGACTCAATCGTTTCCTCACTATTTTCTTCGCTTTTCACTTTAGAAAATGCCCATTCAATAAAATCGAGTGCTGGACCTGTCATAAATGTGGTTATCAAAGCCATTAATACCAACATGGTAAATATTTCTTTAGAAAGAATTCCTAAATCGTACCCAATATTCAATACAATTAATTCCATCAAACCTCTAGTATTCATTAAAGCTCCAATAACCAATGAATCTTTCCAAGACTGTCCAACAAATTTAGCGGCTAAAGCACTTCCGAAAAATTTACCAGTTACTGCAACAGCAATAATTATTCCTGTTACCATCCATAAGTGTGGGTCATTTAGCAGACCGATCTCAGTTCGCAATCCTGTAAATACAAAAAATAAAGGGAGTAGTAAAATCAACGCTATATCTTCTACTTTAGAAATGAAAATATCTCTAAAACTAGTACTCTCCGGCATAATTGCTCCAGCCATAAAGGCACCAAATAGTGCATGTATTCCAATACTTTCTGTTGCCCAAGCAGAAAACAACAAGATGATAAAGAAGATTGCTACAATCTGTTTGTTTAAATGTGTGCGATTCGCATTAATTTCTCCTATTCGAGTTAAGAAAGGACGAACAACCTTAAGCATAATTAATACATACAGCGCAGCTAATAGTATGGTGTACAGTGCGCTAACAAAAGTACCTGCTTTCACAATAGCAATTACTGCAGCTAAAATACACCATGCGGTGATGTCGTCTGCCGCCGCACAGGTAATGATAACGGTTCCTAATTTGGTTTTGTGCATACCGCGCTCTTGTACTATACGGGCTAGCACGGGGAAAGCAGTGATGCTCATAGCGATTCCCATGAAAAGGGCAAAGGATAAGAATTGCGTACCCTCTGCTGCAAAAGAATCGTAGACAAAATATGCTAGTCCCATTCCTAAAGCAAATGGAATAATAATACTTGCGTGACTAATCACTACTGCATCATTCGCTTTGTTTTTAAGAACTTTGATATCCAATTCCATCCCCACGACAAACATGAAGAAGATTAATCCTATTTGACTTAAAAATTGAAGATTACCAAGGGATTCTTTTGGAAATAAGGCATGTGAAAATTCCGGAAAGTACATCCCAACTAAAGATGGACCTAATAATATCCCTGCTAAAATCTCACCGATAACTGTAGGTTGACCAATTTTTTTAAATAACCAACCGAACAACCTTGAAACCAAAACAATGAGTAAGATTTGAGCCAATAATAGTGCAAGAGGATGTTCTAAGTTATGAAGTAAAGTTGTCTTAAATTCTACCCAGTTCGTATTGTGTGAAACAGGTAGCTTAATTTTCTTCCCTAATTCTAATTTTTTTCCAAATTCAATAATCCAAAATATAGCAACTGAAAACCCTACTATTGTTAGGATATAGAAGATTAGATTTTTAAATTTTTTCATTGAGAAATAAGCATAACTAGATCATGTGTTTGACCGGTGCAAAGAAAATAAAAAAACAGATACTAATATCAAGTAAACAAAGGTATTTTAAGGTGCAAATAAATTATTTTTGTGTGACGTTTAAAAAGAAGATTTCATAAAAGTTATAGCAGTATTGATAATAATGATTTTAGGAGGAATGAATATTGGATTTTCTCAAACGCAAGTTGCGGATACGATTGTGTATGATGCAGCAGAAAATGATGCAGAATTTCTTGGAGGTTCAGGAGGGGTTGGCGTTTGGATTTCTTCAAACTTTGAATTACCAACGGAAATAAGTAAGTCTGAACAAGGTAAAATTTATCTTTCCTTTGTAGTTGAAAAAGATGGTTCGGTTTCTAATGTTAAAATTGTAAAAGGCCTTTCAGAAAAATTAAATAAAGCAGCGATTAGTGCGGTGAATAAAATGCCAAAATGGAAACCAGCAATGAATAATGGTAAAGCTGTGAGAAGTAGATTTACTCTACCAATTCAAATTTCTATTAATTGAAAGTTATTTACCTATATTTTTTTAAATTAATTTGAATGGTATAAAGGACTTCGACTCCGCTCAGTCTGACTTTAGTAATCATCCAAGTACTCCCGAAACATAACAACCCGAAGCGAAATCTGTCGCATAGTAAAAGTAAATCGTGCTTTTATCGGATAAGGTGGCGTAACAAAAACAAGTGTTTGAGGAGGTACGACGAGTTTTGTTTTTGTAGCGAACGTTCCGAAATAAAAGCCGATGCTTTTACAGCGACAAAGGCTCCCGATAGCTATCGGGATTGCTTACTTTTTTGACCAGAAAAAAGTAAGAGAAAATCCTATGTTTCGCACTGCGAAACAACACCTCAAATCTCTAAACTCTCCACAACCTTAACCCCTTCTTTATCCTTCACCGCCAAGCGTATCATACTTCCCGTCAAATCGCTTACCAACGTCGGTGCATATTTCTTTAAAAAAGGCAATTTTCCAACTTTTCGCATAATTTGAATTGCCTTATATTCCGCTGGTCGACTCTCCAAACGATTTCCATCCAAAATAGACGGTCTAAAAATGATAAAATTACTCGGATTTAATTTTTTAATTGCTTCCTCTAATTCTCCTTTCATTCTCAAATAAAAATTCGATGAGGTCGCTTTTGCCCCTAAGGAAGAAACCAATACAATTTGTTTGGTTCCATTTTGAATCGCTGCTTCGATACATTGATAAGGATAGGTGAAATCGATGACATATTGTTTTTCCTTGGATCCAGCGGTTTTCAAGGTAGTCCCCATACAAGAAAATAAGGTATATCCAACCAAATCTTGTTTCCAAGCGGAAAGGTTGTCAAAGTCAATTAAATGTTCTTCTAATTTTGGGTTGTTTATTCCTAAAGTTCTACGAACAAAAATTTTCACTTTTCCAAATTCAGTTGTATTTAGAAGTTGGTGAACCAATTCTGTTCCAACTAATCCGGATGCGCCAAGAATGATTGCTGTTTTCATTTGAGTTTATTTAGATTAAAGATCGCTACGCTTAAAGATAAAAGAAAAAAGACCTGTCTTTGAATTATTGTTGAAATTTGAATCTTTGTTCTTTTGTCTCATAGTCTTTTGTCTATATAGGATAACACAAACAATATTTTGCCACAGGTTGTGAAAGTGCTGAAATATTCAAATTATCCGATGCCTGAGAAATATCGATGATCTCCCCATTTTTCATCAAAATATTAATTTTTTGGTATTTCTTATTGTAGGCATTGTTGCTTCGTTTTTCACTGTAAACAAAATACGATAGTTCCTCATCACTCAAGTCATATTTCGCTTTGACTAGTTCGCGTTCCAGTTGAATACGCTCCACACTAAACGGTACTTTCGATAATTCGATTTTGAATAATTCGCGATTGATAAGACGTTTACACAAAAAGGATAAGATTTTATCGGAATGATTTTGCCAAACTTTTACTGCGCCAAGGATATCGTAATCATCCATTTGTGCAAATTGTTCTAAGACTTCAGGTTTGTTTTGAAAGTCTTCTTTGGTTATCGCATTTTTTAAGAAAAATTGAAATGCCGGACTCGCAAATAATTCCACATTTTGTGTGCTTAATTCTTTGGCACGTTGCATAATTTTAATTAACATTAATTCAGATGCTGTAACCGTTTTGTGCAGGTACACTTGCCAATACATCAAACGTCGCGCAACAATGAATTTCTCAATCGAATATATCCCTTTTTCTTCTAGGACCAAATTCCCTTCGTGTACATTCAACATTTCAATGATTCGGTCCGAACCAATCTTTCCTTCAGATACTCCGGTGTAGAAACTGTCGCGGTTCAAATAATCCAAGCGATCCATATCGAGTTGACTCGAAACTAATTGATATAAAAAGTTTTTGTGGTATTTGTTTTTGAATATCAATAAAGCCAAATCCAATTGTCCGTCAAATTCGTTGCTCAAGCGTTCGATGAAATAGCTTGAAATGTCTTCGTGACTTACTTTATTTACAATGTCGTATTCTAAGGTGTGACTATACGGACCATGACCGATGTCGTGGAGTAAAATAGCAATTAATACTGCTCGTTCCTCTTCGGGTGTAATTTCATGTCCTTTACGACGAATGGTGGAAATGGCAATCGTCATTAAATGCATTGCGCCTAATACGTGATGAAATCGCGTGTGTAGTGCACCAGGATACACTAAATTAGTGAGTCCTAATTGGGAAATTCTGCGTAAACGTTGAAAATAAGGGTGTTGAATAATGTCGAAAATTAAATCGTCCGGAATGGCAATAAAACCATACACTGGGTCGTTAACTAATTTCTTTTTGTTTTTTCGGTGGAGAATTGGTCTCAATTGAATAAATTTAAAACGTTTTTACCAAAACTATAAAATATTAGGATATGGCAGCAAAAATTCTTTGGGTAGATGATGAAATTGATTTATTAAAACCACATATTCTTTTTTTAGAAGCAAAAGGCTACGTTGTTGAGACCATCAACAATGGTTCGGATGCCATAGATTTGAGCATCGAAAACGAGTACGACATCATTTTCTTGGATGAAAATATGCCCGGAATTTCTGGTTTGGATGCTTTGGTAAGAATCAAAGAGAAAAAGCCTTCAGTTCCGATTGTGATGATTACAAAAAGTGAGGAAGAGTCCATCATGGAAGAAGCGATAGGAGGTAAAATAGCAGATTATTTGATTAAGCCTGTACATCCTAATCAATTGTTATTGTGTTTAAAGAAGAATTTAGAGCACGAAAAAATTGTTTCGGATAAAGTCAATTCCAATTACCAACAAGAGTTTAGAAGCTTAGGACAAAAAATTGATTCTTGCGACACCATTGAAGAATGGATCGAGTTATATCAAAAGATTGTGTATTGGGAATTAGAATTGGAGAAAATCCAAGATTCAGGGATGTCTGAAATCTTACTTTCCCAAAAGAAAGAAGCAAACGATTTATTTTCACGTTTCATTGAGGATAATTATACAGATTGGTTGCAAGACAGTAAGTCGGCACCGGAAATGTTACATACCTTAATTAAGAATAAAGTTGCACCACTTTTAGCGACTGAAAAAATCTATTTTGTACTGATTGATAATTTGCGTTACGATCAATGGCAAGTGCTAAAACCCATAGTTTCTAAATATTTTACGGTAACCAAAGAGGAGGTCGTGTTGAGTATATTACCAACAACGACCCATTATGCACGTAACGCGTTGTTTGCGGGATTAATGCCTTCCGAAATTCAAAAAATGTTCCCGAAATATTGGGTGACCGAAGAAGAGGAGGGAGGGAAGAATTTGTTCGAGAAAGAATTGTTGGAAGCGAATTTGCAAAGACTAGGTAAATCTTGTAAAATTTCCTACAATAAAATCACGAATTTAGACGCAGGAAAGAAATTAGTAGATAATTTCAATCAGTTGAAAAACAATGATTTAAATGTCATTGTGTACAACTTCGTGGATATGCTTTCTCACGCCCGTACCGAAATGAACATCATCAAAGAATTAGCAGACGATGAGGCGGCTTATCGTTCGTTAACTGCTTCTTGGTTTGAACATTCTCCATTGCAAGACATCTTTAAGAAAATTGCAGATGCAGGAGGGAAAGTCATCATCACCACCGATCATGGAAGTGTGAAAGTCACGAACCCGATTAAGTTAGCAGGAGAAAAAGAAACGAATCCGAACTTACGTTATAAGTCAGGACGTAACATGACCTACAAAGAAAAAGAGGCTTTTTCGATCCGTGACCCAAAATTGGCTTTCCTTCCAAAATCGAATCTCTCTAGCGAATACGTTTTCGCCCGCGAAACGGATTACTTCGTATACCCAAACAACTACAATCATTTTGTAAATTACTACATGAATACCTTCCAACATGGAGGAATATCCTTAGAAGAATTGATGATCCCGTATGTGGAATTGGTTTCGAAGAAGTAAGTGAGTTGAAAGTTGAAAGTAAAAAGTGAGTATTAGCGCAGAGTTTTTATTTGAGATTTGGAAGTTCTATCGTTTATGAGGTCGCAGAGCGTTTTTGACTTTGTCAAAAAACAACACCAATCCTACACAAAAACGTCTAACAACGCGGTTGAAATAAACTCGAAACATATATCAGCGGTCCGGAATCCGTCGCATTAGAAAAGTAAATCGAGCTTTTATCGGATAAGGTAGCGTAACAAAAACAAGTGTCTGACGACGAAGGAGGAGTTTTGTTTTTGTAGCGAACGTTCCGAAATAAAAGCCGATGCTTTTCTAGCGACAAAGGCCCTTTTGCTTACTATCCGTTACACTGAGCCTGTCGAAGTGTGGCCAGAAAAAAGTAAGAGAAAAAAAAGAAATTAATTTGTTGTATTTTTATCCCTCAAATCACCACCATGGACTTCCATATCACCAACCTCCACGACCTTAAAACCCCTGCAATCTACCTCGCAGAACTTCTAAACGACCATAATATCGTCGCTTTAGAAGGACAAATGGGAGCAGGAAAAACAACGTTTGTACAAACTGTTTTGAAGTTGATTGGGGTAGAAGAACTCGAAGGTTCACCTACGTATTCCTTAATCAATGAGTACCAATCAACCCTTTTAGGGAAAGTGTATCACCTTGATTTATATCGTTTAAATTCGATTGATGAGGTATACGATATTGGAATCGAAGAATTAGTATACCAAAATGTGGTGTGTTTCATCGAATGGCCAGAAAAGATGCAAGAAATGTTGCCAGATAACACAATTTGGGTGTATCTTCGCGTAGAAGAAGATTTAAGTAGAATCATAACGATAAAACATGAAGACTAATCCGGACATTTTAAAAGCATTAATCAAAGAAAGTGGTTTGTTGCCACAGGTTGAAATGCTAGAAATCAAAAAGAAAAAAGGAAGCTTACACATTGGTATTCCAAAAGAAACTACGTTTCAAGAACGTCGTGTTTCCTTGGCTCCAGAAGCTGTTTCCTTGTTGGTTTCAAATGGTCATCGTGTGAAAATCGAAACAAAAAGTGGAGAGAATTCCAATTTTACGGACAATGAATATTCAGAAGCTGGAGCAGAAATTTGCTACGATCCAGCAGAAATTTATAAATGCGATATCATCTTCAAAGTTGCACCGCCGAATGAGGAGGAGGTAGAAATGATGTCGGGTGGACAAACCTTGATTTCTGCCTTGCAGTTGTCGGTTCAACCAAAAGAGATTCTTCAAAAATTAATGCAGAAAAAAATCACGGCAATCGCTTGGGATTATATACAAGACGAAGATGGTTCTTATCCTGTTGTCCGTACCATGGGAGAGATTGCTGGAACAACATCGATTACTATTGCTGCCGAATTACTTTCCAATTTCGAAACTGGAAAAGGGGTAATGTTAGGAGGTATTGCTGGGGTTCAACCAGCGGAAGTAGTGATTTTAGGTGCAGGAATTGTGGGTGAATATGCGGTGAGAGCTGCGATGGGCTTAGGTGCTTCGGTACGTTTGTTTGATAGTTCATTGTCTCGTTTGAGAAGGTTGCAAAATAACTTGGGTAGACGTGTATTTACTTCGGTTTTACAACCAAAAGTTCTTGCTAAATCCATCAAACGTGCGGATGTTGTGATTGGTGCAGTTCGTGCACCACTTGGAAGAACTCCTTGTATTGTAACAGAAGAAATGATTGAAGAAATGAAACCAGGTTCGGTGATTATTGATGTAAGTATTGATCAAGGTGGATGTGTGGAAACTTCTAGAGTTACGAACCATAAAAACCCAACCTTTGTGAAACATGGTGTAGTACATTACTGTGTGCCGAACATTGCTTCACGTGTTCCTAGAACAGCTTCTTTTGCTTTGTCTAATATTTTCGCGCCAATCTTGTTGGAGATGGGAAATAAAGGAGGTTGTAAAGAATTGATTAAAGATGACAAAGGATTCCGTTCTGGGGTGTATATGTACAAAGGAACGTTAACAAGTGAGGTTCTTGGAAAAGTATTTGATTTGAAATATAAATCGATTGAATTGTTAATGTTAGGAATGTGACTTCGAGAACCTCAGTCACCAATTGAGTGACGGAGTGACGAAGCAACGAGGAAGCATAAAGATAATTAACAACAAAGCCAATCGGATACGATTGGCTTATTTGTTTTACAAGGAGGAATTTGAATTTTTCTCTTTCTTTTTTGCATCCTTGGCTGCACGTTTTTCTTTCAATGTTTTTTCAGGTGCTTTTTTACCTTTTTCTTTTACTCCTTTTTCTCCAGCCATCTTATTTGGTGTTAATTTCTAAAGTGTTAAGGTACGTTTAATTACACCTTGAAAAACCACCCCAAATAAAAGTTATACATTCCTAAAACATTAATGAACTATCCACGAAACACTCTATCTCGAAGCGATATCGTCGCATTAGAAAAGTAAGTTGAGTTCTTTAGGATAAGGTAGCGTAACAAAAACAACTGTTTGACGACGAAGGAGGAGTTTTGTTTTTGTAGCGAACGTTCCGTAAAAGAACCGATGCTTTTCTAGCGACAAGGCCTTTTTGCTTACTTTTTTGGCCAGAAAAAAGTAAGAAATTCTATTAATCCCTCAAAAAATCTCCTTAAATTCGCATAGTAAATTTGAAATAAACAAAATAAGTATACCATGGTTTTTGATTTAGACATGATCAAAAAGGTTTACGCGAAATTCCCAGAGCGTATTGACGCTGCAAGAAAAGTAGTAAACAAACCTTTAACACTTTCAGAAAAAATTCTTTATGCTCACTTGTGGGATGGAAACGCTACAACTGCTTTCGAAAGAGGGAAGTCGTATGTTGATTTCGCACCAGACAGAGTTGCTATGCAAGATGCTACTGCGCAAATGGCATTGTTACAATTCATGCAAGCGGGTAAAAAACAAGTTGCAGTTCCTTCAACAGTGCACGCGGATCACTTAATCCAAGCGAAAGTTGGAGCAACAAAAGATTTACAAGATTCTTTAAATCAAAACAACGAAGTATTTACATTCCTTTCTTCGATTTCTAGTAAATACGGAATCGGTTTCTGGAAACCAGGAGCGGGTATCATTCACCAAGTAGTTCTTGAAAATTATGCGTTCCCTGGAGGAATGATGATTGGTACCGATTCACATACAGTAAATGCTGGTGGATTAGGTATGGTTGCTATCGGTGTTGGTGGTGCTGATGCGGTTGACGTGATGGCTGGTATGGCTTGGGAGTTGAAATTCCCAAAATTGATCGGTGTTAAATTAACTGGTAAATTAAACGGATGGACTTCTGCAAAAGACGTTATTCTTAAAGTTGCGGATATCCTTACTGTAAAAGGTGGGACAGGTGCTATCGTTGAATATTTCGGTGAAGGTGCTATTTCTCTTTCTTGTACGGGTAAAGGTACAATTTGTAACATGGGTGCTGAAATCGGAGCTACGACTTCTACATTCGGTTACGATGATTCTATGCGTCGTTACTTAGCGGCTACAGGTCGTCAAGAAGTAGTGGATGCTGCAGACAAAATTGCGGATTACTTAACTGGAGATAAAGAAGTATATGATAATCCAGAAGCTTATTTTGACCAAGTAATTACAATCGACTTAACTACATTAGAACCATACGTAAATGGTCCTTTTACGCCAGATAGAGGTACACCAATTTCTCAATTGAAAGCGGAAGCGGAAGCAAACGGATGGCCGTTAAAAGTAGAGTGGGGATTAATCGGTTCTTGTACAAACTCTTCGTACGAAGATATCGCTCGTGCTGCATCTATCGTAGAACAAGCGGTTGCTAATGGTTTAGTTTCTAAAGCGGAATTTGGAATCAATCCAGGATCTGAGCAAGTACGTTACACAATCGCGCGTGATGGTTTCATCGATACATTTGAAAAATTAGGAACGAAAGTATTTACAAATGCTTGTGGACCATGTATCGGTCAATGGGATCGTACAGGTGCTGAAAAAGGAGAGAAAAATACTATTATTCACTCATTCAACCGTAACTTCTCTAAAAGAGCAGATGGTAACCCAAATACACACGCATTCGTAGCTTCTCCAGAAATGGTTGCTGCATTAGCGATTGCTGGTGATTTAGGATTCAACCCATTAACTGATACGTTGACAAACGATAAAGGAGAGCAAGTTAAATTAAACGCTCCCACTGGTGATGAGTTACCAAAAAGAGGTTTTGCTGTAGAAGATGCAGGTTACCAAGCTCCAGCTGAGGATGGTTCTGCGATTCAAATTGCGGTTGCAGAGGATTCTTCTCGTTTACAATTATTAGATAACTTCCCTATCTGGGATGAGAAAAACATTACTGGTGCTAAATTGTTAATCAAAGCACAAGGTAAATGTACTACGGATCATATTTCTATGGCTGGTCCATGGTTGAAATACCGTGGTCACTTGGATAACATCTCTAACAACATGTTAATTGGTGCTGTGAATGCTTTCTCTGGTGAAGCAAACAAAGTGAAAAACCAATTGACTGGTGAATTTGGTGAGGTTCCTGCTGTACAAAGAGCTTACAAAGCTGCTGGTATTCCTTCGATTGTTGTGGGTGACCATAACTATGGGGAAGGTTCTTCAAGAGAGCATGCTGCTATGGAGCCACGTCACTTAGGTGTTCGTGCGGTGATCGTTAAATCTTTCGCTCGTATCCACGAAACAAACTTGAAAAAACAAGGGATGTTAGGTTTGACGTTCTCTAACGAGGCTGATTACGATAAAATCCAACAAGATGATACCTTCAACTTTGTAGATTTAGTGGATTTTGCTCCAGGGAAATCATTGACTTTAGAAATTAACCATGCAGATGGTTCTAAAGAAAATATCTCTTTGAATCATACATACAACGATTCTCAAATTGAGTGGTTCAAAGCTGGTTCAGCATTAAACTTAATCAAATTACAAGAAGCGTAATTTTTGATATTTTTAGAGAAAGGTTCAGGTGAAAGTCTGGACCTTTTTTTTTGTGGACTTTCCCCCTTTGGAGGGGTCCCGAAAGCTTTCGGGAAAGGGGGAGGATTGTTT
>CANCJF010000071.1 GCA_947378245.1 Bacteroidota bacterium | reverse complement strand
AAAATAAAAACAAAATAAATTATAACACATTGTTTTTTAGTACTATATACTAAATAGGATTTTTATCATCAATTGATAAGACAATTGTGGATTACTAATTTGATTTACTGTACCTGTAATGTACACTTCCTTTTCTGGACAATAAAAAGCAAAGGCACCTGATAATCCAGAATGACCATAACAAATTGGTATGGCTTTGAATGGGGAAAAGATGCGTGGTAATTTTAATCGCATCATCCCTACCCCATTTTCCAACGGGAACATGATCGGATTAAAGTCTTTCATTTCTTCTATATACGCAATTGGAAAAAATGTCCCGTTAAAAAATCCCTTGAGAAAAATCAACAATTCTTGAGAATTAGAAACTATTCCTCCATCCCCTTGAAAGGAAGTCATTGCTTTCGGTAAAAGTAAAGGTTGATCTTTGTAATACATCACTTTCGGTGTTTTATCATGGATATCGCTATAGATATACGTTTTGGTCAAACCCAATGGTTTATAAATAAGTTCTTGAAATACCTCATCCAACTTTTTACCGGAAATTTTCTCTATGATGGCATCTAACAATTGAAAATTTGCATCAGAATAATTCGCCTTACCAGGTTCTCCAGGAACAAACAAGGGCTTCATCGTTTTCGAGAGTGCTATTGCTTTTTCCACATCCCATGCCTGATCTTTACCTTCTGTGAGTTCATCATACAAGCGTTTTCCATGTTCGTTTTTCCCTAAAAAATAATCGGGTAAGCCTGATGTATGCGCTAGTAAATGTCGAATGGTAAGCACATGACTATAATCATTCCCCTTCAATACATGTAATCCTTTGAGAAGACTTTGAGGGAGGTATTTTCCGATTGTATCGTCTAGTGTTAACATTCCACGAGATCGATAATACATAATCACTGCTGTAACATACAATTTAGTTGTACTCGCAATGTAAAAAGAACTTTCTTTCTCTAAATTTCCTGCTGCTCCCGTCCAAGATTCAGTTGGAGTTTGGATACTTACTTGTGTTCCAAAAATTGTACGATTATTAATGGATTTATCGAGTAATTGTTGAAGTTTAACAGTAGGTAGGATTGATTGTGCATGATAGTTGGATAGTAACAAACACACTAAAATAGTAAGAAATAATTGTTTCATTTTTTTAGTGTAAAATTAATGAATGAAACTCAAGGAGGAAATGATCTTTGTCAATTTAGAATCGCACTAAACAAAATTTAACTACTAAATTTTCAATCGCGATTAAAAACATATTTCCTACATTTGTACCATGAATAAAGCATTCTACAAAATATTTTTGTTAGTGATGGTCGGCATGTTGTTGTCCAACTCGCTGATTAAAGGTGCTTTATTTGTAAATTATTTGGCAAATCAAGCTGAAATCACCAAGCAGTTTTGTGAGAATAAAGCAAAGCCAAAAATGAATTGTAATGGTAAATGTCATTTAGCTAAACAATTCGCTAAACAAGATAAGCAAGAAAAATCAACTTCTGAAACACAAAAATTCAAAGTAGAGAGTGTAGAAATTGCTGCGCAAATTAACGAACCCATTTCATTTGTTTATCCAATTCAATCTAATAGCACAAACAATTATTACGCATACTCAGAAGCGCGCTCTGATGCTCATTTAGTGGAAATATTCCACCCGCCAACGGTTTAATTAATTCGTATTAAATTGATCTATTTTCTTACCCTAATTCTATGGTAATGAATGATGGTTATACTCAATTTTTAATACGCGTTACGTTCTATTGTTAGATCGTAAACCTGGCTTGAACCTCAATTATTTTTTGAAGTTCATCCAATCATCACTTTTTCGTAATTAAACAATTAAAGGATGTTTTTCAAACAACTTTGCCTTGTGTTTGTTTTGTGCATAAGCCATTGGTTAGTTGCACAAGAAGACACAACAACATGCGATGCGTCTTGCCATTGCATACGAAATTTGACACCTGCAGGTGTGATGATTAGTCACGTTCATCCAAAAAACGAATGGATGGTGAGTTATCGTTACATGCATATGGGAATGGGGACACCGATACAAGGTAACACTGCTTTATCTGAATTGGCTATCTATAACTCATACCTAGCATACACACCCGCAATGCAAATGGATATGCATATGCTGATGGGAATGGTTGGTATCACTAATCGCTTGACTGCAATGGTGATGATTAACTACCTTTCCTCTTCCATGGATATGCACATGTTGTCCGGGCACTCACATACAATGAACGGCATGACCATGTCTTCCCCATCCACTATGAACATGAACACCCAAGGTTTAGGCGACACGAAATTGCAACTACTTTATGGTATCATCAAAAACGAGCATACCCAATTAGTTTTCAATCTCGGAGCGTCTATTCCAATGGGGTCTATTCAACAAAAAGGGACTTCAGACGATATGTTTTATCCTTCCACGCGTTTACCTTACATGATGCAATTAGGTTCTGGGTCTTTTGATTTTCAGCCTGGAATCACTTTTGTACATCAAGCAGATAAACTAGCATACAGTGTCCAAGCACAAGGAAATCTTCGTTTACACAACAACAGCGTTGCATATCGCTATGGCAATGAATGGAACGCAAACGCTTGGATCGGATATAATTGGTGGAAAGGTTTCGGAAGTACAATTCGCTTAGAAGGAAACTGGTTGTCGACCATGCAAGGCGCTGATAAATCGGTTTATTCCTTTAACGAAATTTCTGCAAACACTTCCAATTATGGTGGAACACGTGTTCTAGGTCAACTAGGGCTTTCCTACCAATTTGAAGAGGGATTTGTTGCAAACCATCGTCTAGCTATTGAAACTGGTCTGCCTATTTACCAACAAGTCAGGGGGATTCAAAACAAATTAAATCAAACCT
Source organism: Bacteroidota bacterium (assembly GCA_947378245.1). Classification (GTDB taxonomy): domain Bacteria; phylum Bacteroidota; class Bacteroidia; order Flavobacteriales_D; family Crocinitomicaceae; genus CANHVK01. Next base: position 12,536 of record CANCJF010000071.1, on the reverse strand, counting down.
GGATTGCTTCTTGGAGCTATTCTTTTTAATGAGGAATTATGAATTATAAATTAGGAATATTTTTGGTAATTGTTTGTTTTTCGTTTTTTACAGCGTGTAAGAAAAAAGACACAACACCTTTAACGCCAACTGAATCCGTTCCAACCGGACAACTAAAATTTCACCTGCATACGTTTATCGGTGAAAACGAAGTTGACGCGTATGGAATTGAAATGATGATGCCTGATGGACGCATGATTTCCTTGAATATGGCACAACTTTATATTTCAGACATTCAACTTGTTAAATTAGATGGCTCTTACTATAATGTTCCAAGTAATGGTGTGTTAAAAGTGTTCGAATCGGAAAGTGTAACAATTGGAAATGTTCCGGTTGGAAACTATAAATCCGTACGATTCAACGTAGGTCTAACTCCAACGGTGAATGCTTTAGAACCTTCTACTGTCGGTTATGTGAATTTGTTAAATCAACCGGAAATGTGGCTTTCATCCACTGCTCAACCGGATGGATATACTTTTTTCAATTTTTCAGGAAGTATAGACACAACCGTTGCTAAAACAGGGGGTAAAGTTGCTTTTGAATACAAAATTGGCACCAATGCTAACTTGACTCAAATTGAAATGCCTGCTCAAAACTTTACAATATACAAAGATGTTGTAGGGTATGTACACATGAAGATCGAATACGATCACTTGTTTGAGGGAGTCCAACTTTCCAACAATGCTAATTTGCATGTTAAGACAAAAGCGGACAACGCATTGCCAATCGTGGAAACGTTGAAGAAAAACATTCAGAAATTATTTATTTACGAAAATTAAAAACAGAACGCATGTCTAAATTCGTTGTAATTATTACGCTTACGTTATTGTTTTCGTGCACGAAAGCAAAAGTGGAAGACGTGTGTACAACACCTGCAACGGTCTCTTTTCAACAAGACATTCAGCCAATTTTTAATACAAATTGTGCGACTTCAGGTTGTCATGCAGGAACGAAACCAGCGGGTAGTTTAAATTTAGAAGCATCTGTTGCTTATGCAAATTTAACGGATTCAAAAAGTGGCTATTTAGACACCGTGCATCCAAAGGCAAGTTTGCTCTATACTTCGATGACTTCTGTAACGAACCCAATGCCACCAAATGGCAAGTTGAGTAAATGTACAACGGATCTCATTTTGAAATGGATCGAACAAAAAGGAAAAAACAATTAGGCTTCGAGAGCCTGTCGAAACCTAAACACTTTTTCAATGTCAGGTTCAGCGGAGTCGAAATCACATTGAAAAACTTAAATAAAAAACTTAAAAATGAAAAAAACAATTACTAAATTATCCTTTGCGCTAACAGCAGTAGTACTTACAGCTACTTCGGCATTCGCACACTTTGGTTCGAAAGGACCTTATGGAGGTGGAACAGTTACTTCCTACGTAATACAAAAAGATACGATTTATGTTGGTACCGCAAACGGAGGTGTATATGCTGCAACTGTTGTAAATGACTCTATCCTTTCAAATTGGTCCGCTAAACCTGTAGGTTTAAAAAGCGGGAAAATCGTTTCCTTAGCACACACAGGAAAATATGCGATTGCAGCAACTGCAGATAGTGGAATCTTCCGTTTTTCTGGTTATGTTGGATCTGACCGCTATTGGGTAAAAATCAATAAAGGTTTAACAGATTTAAACATTACATCTGTGATCGCATTGGATGCAAACACCTTGATTGCAGGTACAAGTACAGGTAAAATCTTTAAATCAACCGATTTAGGAGCTAGCTGGACAGAAGTAACGGGACTTGCATTTGCTGGGAAAAAAGTTGCTGGAATTGAATTAGCTGGCTCAAGAGTTTTTGTATTAGTAGAAGGAAAAGGTGTTTATTACTCCGACAACCAAGGAGCAAATTGGACTGCTTTAAATGACGCTAATACAGAAAACGTGCTTGGTAAAGCTTCCTTTTCGTACAATAAAAGTACCGACGAATTAATGCTTGCAAACGCTTCAGGATTATTCGTATTGAGTGCTGCTAAAACATCGACTACTGCTAATTATAGCAAAGTATCAGCACCAACTAATGGTGTTATAAATTCAATTTCGAATAATGGAGGGTTTTGGTATTTAGCAACAAACAAAGGTGTTCAAGGTTCATTATCCAATCAAATTTTGTGGACGGAATACAATAATGGTTTACCTACTGATGTAAATGTACAAGTGGTTACTCTTTTTAAAAAATCAGGAATTGCAGGAACCGAAAATAAAGGAATTTTCAAAATTGTAGGAACTGTTCCTTATGTATGGGGGGAAGCGAACACTGGTTTCAATAACATTAAAACAAATGCATTCGCAACTAATAATGCGAAATTAATTTATGTCGCAAACGAAAGAGGTGTATATGTAACCAAAAATTTAGCTAATTCATATACTAAAATAAATAAAGGTTTAACTGATAGTTTGCATGTAAATGACTTGGCAATTTTTGGTTCGAAAGCATTTGCAGTTACAGAAAATGCAGGTGTATTTGTTACTGACACAGCTGCGAATGTTTGGACTACTTTTAATAAAGGGTTAACGAACATGGCGATTGAAAAAGTATTCGCTTCTAAAGGATTTGTGTATGTAATTTGTAGTACTGGAAATGTATACGAATCAAATGGAACAGCGGATTGGAAATTGATTCAAGCAGGATTACCTAACGGAGCTGAACCAGTTTCATTAGCATTCTTAGGTGGTAAAGTATACTTAGCTGCACATGGTCAAGGTGCGTTTGTGAAACCAGAAGGTAGCGGAGAATGGAAAGACATCAACAAAAACCTAGCAACAGATCATTTAACAAGTATTACCGCATTGGGTACAAATGTATACGTAGGGGCTCATCATGGTGGTGTTTATGTTTCGGACATCAACAATATCGACTGGAAAGCGACTGCTAAAACATCGATTGATCATACAACATTATTAGGTTTAGATGGTAATGCTATCCAAGCATTAGGTAACTATGGTGGTTATGTATTTGCTTCTTACAAAGGTGGTTTGTTAGCATCATCTGACGAAGGTAAAACATGGGAAAGAGGTGGAAACCAATTCAACTTACCAAGTTTCACAGACGTAAACAAAATCGGTTTTGCTGGTGAAAGAGTATTTGTAACTACTGAAAACAACTGTATCTATTCAAACGCATTATCTGAATTACCAATTAACGTGGCATTCCAAGAAGTGAAAGCTGCTGCTTGTGATAATAAAGGAGGTCAATTAAGTATCGCATTCACAGGAGGGACAAGCTTCACTTCTCCAACTGCACCATACAAAATCAAATGGAGTACAGGAGATACAACAAATACGATTCTTGCAGATTTATCAAAAGGTAACTACTGGGTAGAAATCACAGACAAACTTGGTGCAAAAAGTAAAGATTCGATCGTATTAGCAAAAGAAGCTTGTGCAAGTATTTCTGAATTAACTTCGGAAAACACATTCCAAGTTTATCCAAATCCAAGCAAAGGACACTTTACGGTTAATACTTCTACGCTAGTAAACAACATTCGTATTTATAACGAATTAGGAATGTTAGTGAAAGAAATCGAAAAGGTAAATGCAACACAATTCGAAGTAAATACAGCTTTCGAAAAAGGAGTGTATTTTGTATACGCGACTTCGGAAGTTGGTACACATATTCAAAAATTGATTATTGAATAGAATTTGAAAAGCTCAGACTGACAAATTAAATGTCAGACTGAGCGTAGTCGAAGTCTAACTAAACGAAGTCAATTTAAACTTTATAAAACTTTTAAAAATGAAAACAATTAAATTAACAATCGCAGCAGCTGCTGCCTTAATCTTAGGATTAGCATCTTGTAAAAAAGAAGAAACCACAACACCTACACCAGTAGCTACAGGAAATGGAAGTGTTTCGATTGAATTATCGCACAAGTTCGGAATGATGAACGAGCAAACGTTAGCAATTGGTTTACCAGTAATTCACCCTATGAAAGGAGACACAATGACTTTCTCTAAGTTCAAGTATTTCATCTCTAATGTGAAATTCAAAAAAGCAGATGGTACTTATTGGACTGAATCGGAAAGCTACCACTTAGTAGATTTAGCTACAGCTGAATCCTTGAAATTAAGTTTCAAAGATTTACCTGCAGGCACTTATACGCAAATGGAATATACTATTGGTGTGGATAGTGCTAGAAATGTATCTGGTGCGCAAACAGGAGCGTTATCTACTACAAACGATATGTATTGGGATTGGAATAGTGGTTACATCATGTTAAAAGCAGAGGGTACATACAAAGACAACAAAGCAGATAAAATGTTTGCTTTCCATTTGGGTGGCTTCAGTGGAGCAAATAATATTGTAACCAAACGAACGATAGCATTTGATGGTTCAAATGTATTAAATGTAACAAAAGGAAATACTTCATCAATTTCTGTTCAAGTAAACCCAGGATTACTTTGGCATTCAGCTCCAAGTGTTAAAACATTAAACATGGTTCACATGCCAGGTGCTGCTGCAAAATTAATGGCTCTAGGTGAGAGTGGTATGGGATTCTTTACAAACCCATTGTATTCCTTTAAGTTGATAAGTATTAAATAATTCGAGAAATTAGAATTAATAAAATCGCAATTCTATATATTCTAACATGTCAAATAGGTTATTCGATTTAATGAATATGTTACTAAAGATAGTTTTGGTAGGTGTAATTTTACTGACTTTTTCTTGTAAAAAGGAGGGAAAGATTACACCTTTTTCTCCTACATTCACATTTAATCAACCTGTGAATTTTCCAGCGCCATATTATACTTTTGAGAATAATCCACTCACAAAAGAGGGGTTTGAATTAGGCCGTTATTTATTCTACGACCCTATTCTTTCGTTAGATAGCTCTATTTCTTGTTCTTCATGTCATGCCCAGTCTCATAGTTTTGCCGATCATAATATTCCTTTTAGCAAAGGAGTAGATAAAAAAATTGGGACACGAAATACTCCCGCATTGATGAATCTTGCATGGTCCACAAGTTTTATGTGGAACGGAGGTGTAAATCACATCGAAGTTCAACCCTTAGTACCTTTGACAAGTACTCATGAACTAGGTGAAAGTATGATAAACATAGTCCTAAAATTAAATCGAAGTAATTTTTACCGTACTAAGTTTAAAGCACTTTACGAAATGGATGAAATCACTGACCAACATTTTTTAAAAGTTTTGGCACAATTTACTGCTATGCTTGTCAGTTCCAATTCTCGTTATGATCAATATATTTCTGGAAAAATAAATTTTACTACACAAGAAGTTGAAGGGTATGCATTATTTAAAGCGAATTGTGCGTCGTGTCACAGAGAACCTTTATTTACAGATTATTCATTTCGAAACTCAGGCTTAGAGAGTATAATTGTCGACAGTGGTAGGTACCGTGTGACCCAAAACCCAGCTGATTTAGGAAAATTTAAAGTTCCAACATTGAGAAACATCGAATTTACGTATCCATATATGCATGATGGCAAATTCATGAATTTAGAGCAAGTAATTGCTTTTAAGTCTAATGGAATAAAAGACTCTCCAACTCTTGACCCTTTACTAAAAACACCTTTTGCATTTACAAAAATTCAACAGCAGGCTCTTATTTCATTCCTTAAAACACTGAGTGATTACAATTACACAAGTAATCCACTTTATGCGGAACCAAGGCGTTAGTGATTAAATTGATTTAATGAGGTTGAATAGAATTCTTTGGTGCAGAAATTAATGTGTCACTAAGCATGCTATAATCCGTTAAAGTCAACAAAAATTTATACAGATCTTTTTTTTCAGTTGCTGATAATTGTAAATTTGAATTAATAGAAGTATCTAATTGAGACGATTTTTTTATTCCCCCAGAATAATGATTAATCACATCCATTAAGGTGAAAAACCTTCCGTCATGCATATATGGATAGGTCAATTCAACATTACGTAAAGTGGGTACTTTAAAATTACCTTTATCTATATTGTTTTTACTATATTCTGCCCTACCAAAATCAGTATAAATGGAATCTATACCATTATTTCTAAATGTATAGTCTGTAAATAGTGGCGGTAAATGACAAGATGAACAATTCACTTTAAAAAGTGCGAACCCATTTTGTTCACTTGTAGAAAAATTAACCTTTCCTGCCATGAATTGATCATATTTTGAATTTGAAGATATAACCAAAGCCATGTATTGACTTAAAGCTTTTCTTAATGTTAATTCAGTTACGCTATCTATGTTATATGCCAATTTAAATTGTTTCCTATAATAAGGATTTCTATTTAATTTATAAATAACATGCTCAGAAGTTTCACTCATTTCGATTGGATTGGTAATAGGACCCATCGAAAAATCATCTAAACGGTGAACTCTCCCATCCCAAAAAAACGTCGGCATCCAAGCTGCATTAAAAATTGGTGGTGCATTTCGCTTTCCAAATTGGCCACCAACTCCTTTACTTAGAGGAATATTGTGATCTGCAAATCCGTGTGATTGAGCATGACATGAAGAACAAGAAATAGAACTATCTAACGATAATATAGGATCGTAAAATAATAATTTCCCCAATCTAAAGCGCAAATTAGTTACTTCATTACTATCGAAAGTATATATTGCATTTGGAAAATTTGAAGGCACAGAAAAACGAATATTCTCCGAATTTGCAGTAACGTTACTTATCGTTGCAGTCTTTTTTTTACAACTAGTTATAAAGCCACACAAAATGGATAAAAATACAGCTAATCTAATCATAATTAGTTTTTTAAACATCTAATCGAAATGCCATAATTTTTTAAAATATATGAACGTTCGCAGTGTGCATCGTTATGTAAATAACGTACATAGGTAAAATCAGCAGATTGTTCAGTACTAGACCACCAATAACCCATGTATCGTTGTCCAACCATCACTCCATCGTAATCTCTTACACCACCAGGTAATGCTGTAAAACCAGAAGAATTTGAGGTGAATTCATTTAACCCAATCCAGTGATAATCCCCCGCTTCTTTCATTTTACCTCCAGCAAGACTTGCACCACCAAGATTAGAAGTTAAATCTGCCCACTCTTGATCGGAAGGTAGGTGCCATCCTTTAGGACATACATTTTTTGTATTTACTACATAGTAATTATACAAAAGGCCATACAAATCCTTGTTTTCAATTTTATTCCCGTACATACAATACGCAGGTGTTGTAATATCGGCCCAAGCAACACTGTCAGAAACATAAGGAATTGAAGTGCTATCGTTATATTTTGTCACTTTTAAATTTTCTGCCATCCATTCTGCTCCATTTATTACTATGGTTTTATATGAATTTCCATCAATATCTTTTACTGTGCCATATGTTAAATTTGAATTGAAGGAAATAATAGAAGAATTGGTTGGAGTAGGTTTTATGTTTGACTCCTTTTTTTTACAACCAACAATAAATAATTGAAAATATAAAAATATAAGCAAATAACGCATAATCAAATAACTTTAGATCAAATATACAAAGTATCTTTTACAGATTTAAATATTTTTCTTACTATTAATTATCATTATTTTTTTGTAAACATTTGAAAATCAATTCAAATAATGTTTATTTAAATCGTACAACTGCCTAATCATGAAAAACTTAAAATAAGTTTTTATACTTATTTTAAGTTTTAATTTTGATTGTTAAATTTATTATGAATTATTATTCATTTTCAGTTGGACTAAGATTTACTTTTTTTAATTTAGACAACTAATAGAATTGCAATCGTCATTAGTTTAATATTAAATTTATTATGGAAATGAAAAAAATCAATTACACAATTATTGGAATAGCAACAATCGCACTTTCTACAGCATGTAATAAATCAACGACAACAACATCTACAACATCCACAGCTGATTGTGTAACGATCTCATATAAAACAGATATCGAACCTATCATGAGTGCAAACTGCACAAGTTGTCACAACTCCAATCAAGCTAGTGGTGGTGTAAATTTAAGTACCTATGCAAATGTTTCTAAATATGCTAGTAGTTCCTTAAATGCAATGAACAATGGTTCAATGCCACCTTCAGGAAAATTAGCTTCTGGTACTATCCAAAAATTAAACTGCTGGATTTCTCAAGGTAAATTGAATAATTAATACATCTAAATTATTTTATCCCTTCTTTACTCCACGATCCCTTAATAAATGATTGATAAGTAAATCCTCCAACTTCTTGAATTTTTTCAAATTGAAGGTAAATTGTTCCGTTAAGGTAGCGCAATTCATCTTTTCGAATTTCAGTTATAAAAGGATCATTTTGTCTGACTTTTAATGCACTAGTATAACCTCCAGCTCCTGGTGTTCCAACCAACATGTACGAGTCCTTCCCCGATTGAATGAATCCTTGGAACGTTGTTGCAAATTCTTTTTCTTGATTCAAGGCTCTCATCGCACGATCAATGTTGCAAACGGTTTTCGGTACTGCGTCAAATGTTGCTTTTTGTAAAGCTGCTTCTGAAACTGCTTTTCTTTCTTTCGATTTCAAACAGATACCATTCGGAGCATAATAAGAAATTCGCTCAGAGATAAATGAACTTGAAGTGGAGGTGAAAATTTCCTTTGTGATAAACACTTTTCCGTTATGTAAATAAAAGGTGTTAGTCCCCATTCTAGTAGCATCTTTGTCTGTAAAATTATCCACTAATTTCACAATGTTATCATCATTGTCTAAATGAGCATCCACATGAATAGTAGTTTTATCTTCTTTAGAATAATCCAAAGAACTCGCAAATTGCCCATAGGCTAACACAAAGGAATCAATTTCCATCATTTGTTTGTCAAACGATTTTTCATCTTTTAATTTGTAAACAATTAACCCTTTTTGAGGAGGTTGATTATTATTTGACTTTTTAGAATTACTCGACTTACAAGCAGTAAGTGTTAGCAGCATTGCTAAAATAAATAAGTTTAAATTTTTCATACGAATCTCAAGATAGAAGTAGTTACAAAATTAAAAGAAAAAAGGAAACGATGGATTTTACTAATTAAACGAACTATTTTGAAATAAATTATTTTGAAAAATAAATGAAAGAAAACATTACTAATCTTAGAATCTTATCTTTGTATAAGCTTAACTACGTAATTGTTTATCTGTGCAAAAAGAAAATTCCCTTGAAAAAAATGTGTTTGACCACCTCATTACACCTATAATTAATTCTCTTAAAAATGCAGCAGATACGGAAACATCCCTACCTATCTCTATCATTCAAGAATACAATCACATTTTTCAAAACCCACTATTTTGGGAGAATTTTAAAGATCAAATCATTCAAGAGTTTGCGAGTGAAATGATTGAACAAAAAAAGGAATTAATTCAAAAAAACAGTCAAATTACAGATAGTATTAAATACGCTCAAACTATTCAACAAGCCATTTTAACTTCTCACGAGTATTTTACTTCCGTATTTTCAGATCATTTCGTGTATTACCAACCAAAAGATATTGTTAGTGGTGACTTTTATTGGGCTTTCAAGACAAAAACCAACAAAATTTATTGGTGTACTGCTGACTGCACTGGTCATGGTGTTCCAGGCGCTTTCATGACCATGATTGGAAATTCCTTATTAAATGAGATTATCATTGAAAATGAAGTGGAAGAAACGAATATTATTCTCGATAAATTACGTGAATCTGTCATTAAAACGCTTAATAAATCGGTGGATATTACCTCTATTGCTGACAGAAATAGCAATGGAATGGATATTGCCTTATGTTGTTGGGATTTAACTACGAATGAATTAACCTTTTCCGGTGCACATAGTTCGGTAATCATTATTCGTAATGGCGAGTTGATTCAATTGAAAGGCGATCGACAACCAATAGGTTTACATCGTAAAATGGATCCATTCAACGTGATTCATTTTCAATTAGAGCATGGAGATAGATTGTATACTTCCAGCGATGGGTATACAGATCAGTTGGGTGGACCAGAGTATAAACGTTACTCTTTTACACAATTGAAAACCTTGTTGTTAGCAATTGCTAATTTACAAATGGAAGAACAAAAAGAAGAATTATCAAAACACCATGCTGCATGGAAAGGAGCATTTGATCAAATTGATGATATCGTAGTAGTTGGTGTTTTAGTCGGATAATTAGATTGCTTTTAATTCACCTGATACAGGAACTAAATCAAACAATTCTTCGCCTGCATCTTTCATATCTTCATCATCGGCAGGATAGTACCAAATAATGTTTACTTTGGCACCTTTTTCATTCGCAATTTCAAAATATTCAAAAATATCTAACAATACTTTGCTCGTAGAAGTATTAAAATATTCTAAGCAAATATGAAAAGTTGCCTCTTCTTTGAAGGTTGAAAAAAAGTCATTTATCCAAGTGAATATAGGCTGAAAAAATGCAACAGGATTCTCAGGACGTGAATTTCCTCTTAATGCAAATTCTTTTTTTATCGGATCTAAAACAACTTCTGGTGTCATGAAGGTGCCTTCAATAATTAATGCTTTCATTTTCTAAAGATACAAATCTTTGTATTTATGGATTTAAAAATTACACATTTTCATTTTTTTCAATGGAACTTTACCTAGAATAAATTTATTTGTTAACTTTACCCAATAATTATTGAAAAAAATAACATCATATGAATATTCTAGGAATTGTAACGTTTTTCTTAATCGCTGGAATGGCGTTTTGGGTACTTGTATTTTTATTAGGATTTGTACTTCCTTTCTGGATTACCTTAGGTGTTTTTGACAAAATGCGTCCAAAAAGAGTTTTTGAAGAAGAAGAAACAGAATAGTTTTTTGCTTTATATAGAATTAAAAAAGACCAGTAACTCTGGTCTTTTTTGTTTTATAATAAATTTATCTAAATGTCTCTTTTCTGATGTCTTTTATCTAAAATAATTTATCCTTTAATATTTTCTCCATTTCTATTTGTACTTTCTTCGCTTCTTCACCTGCTTTTTCAGCAAAATCTAATCCGTTTGAAGCATACAATATTGCACGTGACGAGTTAACCAATAATCCACAATCCTTGTTCCACCCATAGTGACAAACATCATCCAAACTTCCTCCTTGAGCACCAACACCTGGAACTAAAAAGAAACTATCTGGAACAATCGCGCGTACCTCACCGATTTGTTCTGCTCGTGTTGCTCCAACAACATACATCATATTTTCTGGAGTTCCCCAAGTACTTGTTTTACGTAAAACAGATTTAAATAATTCTTCTCCATTTTCGTCTTTGATGGTTTGGAAATCCATGGCGCCTTTGTTGGACGTCAACGCCAATACAATTGCCCATTTCCCTGGAAATGCAAGAAAAGGAGTAATGCTATCTTCCCCCATATAAGGAGCAATCGTTACGGAATCAAACGGTAAGTATTCAAAAAATGTTTTGGCGTAATAGGTAGAAGTATTTCCAATATCTCCACGTTTTGCATCAGCAATGGTAAAGATGTCTTTAGGAATGTAGTTTAATGTTTTCTCCAAAGAAGCCCATCCTTTTTCTCCGTATTGTTCGTAGAAAGCAATATTTGGTTTGTATGCCACACAAAAATCTTTCGTTGCATCAATAATTGCTTTATTGAACTCAAAAATAGGGTCTTCGGTGTCTAATAAATGTGCTGGGATTTTAGATAAATCGGTGTCTAAGCCAACACATAGAAAGGATTTTTTAGTGCGTATTTGTTCAATTAATTGGTGACGTGTCATTGGATTGGGCATTTATTTGTAGCAAAGATACCAAAAGATAGAAATTTTAGGGCATAAAAAAAGCGAACATTACTGCTCGCTTTTCTCGATTAAAGTTGCAATTAATATAACTCTTCTTTCAAAGCCGTTCTATAATCTTTAATTTCTTCTCTGTTAATTTTATGATCTGCATTTTTCAATAAATTCAACAAGTATAAAAAGTTGTCTTTATCTTCAATTTCAATTGGGTATTCACTACCATCTTCGTCTTCATCGTATTGTGCTTGAACATCAAACGCTTCTTTTTCAGTAAGAAATTCATAAGACAAACGAATTACTTTCGTTACTAATGGATCTGCTTCTTTCAACGCAAATTCACGTAATTCTTTTAAATCTTCAATAAGTCCAGCAGCTGTAATCCCTTCTTTCTCTACTTTTTCGATGATTCCATCTAATTTTTTATTTGCAGCAGCAATTTTCATAAACTGTTTTTTTATATGTTCAAATGTAGGACGAAAAATTATCCGACACAAATGTAATCAAATTGAACTATATAGAATCCCTTTTTTTAGCTAATTTATGTACATTTGATATCTATAGAATAAAATGACAGACGTACACTACACCAATTTAGGGCTTATTGACTACAAAGAGGCTTGGGATCTTCAAGAGACATTATTTGCAGAAACGATAGCGTTGAAAATAGCTCGGCGCAATGGCGAAACCGAGGAACCAACGCAAAATCGCATTTTATTTTGTGAGCATCCGCATGTATATACCTTAGGGAAAAGCGGAAACGAGAATCACTTTCTATTGAATGAAAAGACGTTAGCATTATACAATGCAACGTATTATAAAA
>CANCJF010000070.1 GCA_947378245.1 Bacteroidota bacterium | reverse complement strand
TATAACCAGTTTCATCTAAATCGATGTAATCTGCAAAAATATCTGTATTGGGCTTATGTCCAATCGCAACAAAGAAACCTGTACAAGGAATCACTTGCTCCTCCCCTGTTACTGAATTTTTAACTTTTGCTCCTGTTACTAAATCTCCTTCTCCTAATACTTCCACAGTATCCGTATTGAATAAAATAGTAATGTTTGGTGTGTTTTTTACACGGTCAGCCATAATTTTAGATGCTCTAAATTCTTCTTTACGAACCAACATCGTTACTTTAGTACACAATTTAGATAAATAGTGGGCTTCCTCACATGCTGAATCTCCTGCTCCTACTATCACTGTTTCATGTCCTCTGTAAAAGAACCCATCACATACTGCACACGCAGAAACTCCCCCACCTAATTCTAAATATTTTTGTTCGGAAGGTAATCCTAAATATTTCGCTGAAGCACCTGTTGAGATAATTACTGTTTCAGCATGAATTTCATGACCAGACTCTGTCCAACATTTATGAATATCTCCAGAAAAATCAACTTTTGTAATAAACCCAAAACGAATATCTGTTTCAAAGCGTTTTGCTTGAGCTTCTAACTCCAACATCATAGCAGGACCTGTAATTCCTTCTGGATATCCTGGGAAGTTTTCCACTTCGTTAGTTGTTGTTAATTGACCTCCAGGTTGCATCCCTTGGTACATCACAGGATTCATATCTGCTCTCGCAGCGTAGATTGCTGCTGTATATCCTGCAGGTCCAGATCCTATAATTAAGCACTTAACTTTTTCTATTTCTGTATTACTCATAATCGTATATTTTAGTTTTCAAAAGTAAGGATATTTTCAATTATGATTACGAAAAACACAAAAGAAAAAGACCACACTCGCATCGAATGAGGTCTAAATATTTTTCAAAAATACTTAATCAATTCCTACCAAACCGCATCATGGTATTTGTTAGTCAAAAATTGCATTTCAGCTAATAAATAACCAAACGATTCCGTGTGCACTCCTTTTTTTCCACCACTAAACACGGTGAATTTAGCTGGAATCTCTAACGTTGCAGTTGTTAATACAGATTGAACTTGCGCTAACCAAGCTTCATGAATCAAGGATAAATCAACACCAATTCCTTTTTCAAGCATTTCGGTATCTACCACAGAGTTTTCAAACAACTCATTCGTATACCCCCAAAGTTCTTGTAATGCATTAGTCGCTTTTTCTTTGGATAGTTCTGTACCTTTTCCAAAACGAATCATCCATTCCGAACTACGTTTTAAGTGGTACTTCACCTCTTTCAATGATTTATGCGCAATCGCTACTAAAAACGCATCCTTACTTTCTGTCAATGCTGAAAATAAGTGGTAGTTAAACACATCCATCAAAAACTGACGTGTCATCAACTGCGCAAAATCTCCATTTTCTTTTTCAACCAACAACACATTACGATACTCGTTTTCATTTCTTCGGTATGCGAAATCATCTCCTCTGAAATTCCCACGTTGTTTCGCAATCTCTTCATAAATCGATTCTGCCAAACCAATGAAATCCAAGGCAACATTCGTAGTAGCTAAATCCTCTTCCAAAAATGGTCCCTTACTGCAATTTTCACTCAATCGGTGACTTAAAATCAACGCATTGTCTGCAATTTGTAAATAATAGTTATGTACTGAATTCATAATTACATGTTTTTAACTCCTTCTGGAAGGTTGTAAAACGTTGGATGTCTATATATTTTATCCGTTGCTGGTTCAAAAAAACTTGCGTCTTCTTCTACCGTAACCGCAACAATTTCGGCACTTGGAACCACCCACAATCCTGTTCCTTCTCCCCTACGTGTATAGGTATCACGCGCATTGTTTAACGCCATTTCTTTATCATACCCATGTACTGCGCCAGCGTGTTTGTATGACTGACCTGCTTTACTTTGAATAAAAACTTCCCAAAGTTGTCCTTGTGTATCTTGATTACTCATCGCTTTTCTATTTTATTGTATGGTGTGAATATTATATTGATGTCCTGAAAAAGTGAAAGAATCTCCTACTTTTTTCCCTTTAATATTTACAAAAATCGGAGCGCTTACAGAAACTCCAACGATTTGTTTATGCTCATATAAAAACGGAACCGTTGCAACTCCTAAGAAAAAATTAAACATATCTGTTGTTACTAACGCACCAACTGTCGCTTCTTCTTTCGTAGAAAAATCTATTTGTTTAATACGCTCTAAATCTTTCTCTGTTTTAGCGATTTGCTCTTTCAACAAATCCACCATCACATTGGAAACGGTTTGTGTCGAATAATCCTCTGGATCCAATGTATCATTCTCATCTAAATCGGAAGAACCTTTTTTAGTTGCTAATTCTTCTCGTAATTCTGCAATGATGTTTTCATAATTGGAAATCATTACTTTTTTCAACTCATTTTTATCGATAGTCATACTTTTTGTTTTTATTTCGTTAAATAATCTTCAAATGCTTGTGCACATTCACGTACCCATGCACCTTCTTCGTGGTATTTTACATGGTGTGCTAAACGTTGTTTATTGCATGGACCATCACCATTTACAACTGTCCAGAATTCATTCCAATCGATTTCACCATGGGAATACGTTCCATCTTCTAATAATTTTATTTCAGAATCTGGAACTGTCAATCCAATCAAATGTGCTTGTGGAATTGTTTTTTGGATAAATTTCTCACGTAATTGATCGTTTGTCTCACGCTTGATTTTATACTTCATCGCTGTACCTGAACGTGGAGAATCTCCATCCTTTGGTCCAAACATCATCAATGCTGGCCACCACCAACGATTCATCGCATCTTGTGCCATTGCACGTTGCTCTTTCGTTCCTTCCATCATTTTCCACATAATTTCATACCCTTGGCGTTGGTGAAACGATTCTTCTTTACAAATACGCACCATCGCTCTAGAATATGGACCATAAGATGTACGTTGCAAGGAAACTTGATTGGTAATCGCAGCACCATCCACTAACCAACCAATCGCACCTATGTCCGCCCAGTTCAAAGTTGGATAATTAAAAATGGAAGAATACTTCGCTTTTCCTTCATGTAACCATTGGATGAATTGATCGCGACTAACGCCTAAAGTCTCTGCAGCACTGTATAAATACAATCCGTGTCCACCCTCATCTTGAATCTTCGCGAGCAATATCTTTTTACTTCTTAAACTAGGAGCACGCGTAATCCAGTTCCCTTCTGGTTGCATACCAATCACTTCCGAGTGTGCATGCTGTGAAATCTGACGTATTAAATGTGTACGATAATCCTCAGGCATCCAATCGTTCGGTTCAATCTTTGCGTCCGCATCTATCTTCGCTTGAAATTCTTTCAATAACGTTTCTTCTGTTACTTGGGTCAACTCCATAATATCCTTAGTTAAATTTTCGTCCTACAAATTTGACAGAAAAGAAATTCTAAGATTATGATATTGACTACTGAAAAAACTGATTTTAGTCAATAATGGAGTGATTATAAATATCAATTAAAAATTAAAATTTATCGTTGAAATTTTCTAAAAAACAGCCTTTTTTTTTGTAGTTATCTATTTTTTCAAATCATCTTTTTCACTAATTTAATATGAAAAGGAGAAAAATATCCTCCTTAAAAACTCATTTTAAACCAATTAAGATTGAATTAATAATCATTATCATATGTCAGAATTAAAATTTAAAAACAAATACCGTATACCATCCAATCGTTTGAAAAATTATGATTATAGTAATAATGCTGCCTATTTTATTACAATTTGCACCCAAAATAGAGAACATTTTTTCGGAAAAATTAAAAATGGTGAAATGCATTTGAATGAATTAGGTGAAAACGCAACCCGTTTTTGGTTGGATATCCCGAAACATTTTCCATTCATTGAATTAGGGAATTTTGTCGTAATGCCAAACCATACGCATGGAATATTGATAATTGATAAAACACCAATTAATACGAATAATGGTTGTGGTATAACGGAAAACGTTGTGGGAAATGAATGTTATATTAGGAACGGTACGGTTGGACGTGACGGTGGGGACGGTGCGGTTGGACGTGACGGTGGGGACGGTGCGGTTGGACGTGACGATGGGGACGGTGCGGTTGGACGTGATGATGGGGACGGTGCGGTTGGACGTGACGATGGGGACGGTGCGGTTGGACGTGATGATGGGGACGTAGATACGCCCAATTTGGGCGTATCTACCGCATACCCGTCACCCCCATCCCCATCACACGTTTCATCAAACACCCACATTTCAACCAAACATATCGAAACCGAAAAACCGAAAAATGGTGGGAAAAATGAACAATGGAAACCGGGTACAATTGGTGTAATAATAAATCAATACAAACGTATTGTCACCATTAATAATCGAAAAATAAACCCTAAATTTAAATGGCAATCCAATTATCACGATCACATTATTCGGAATTCATTTTCCTTTGAAAATATTCAAAATTATATTGAAAAAAATCCATCGAAATGGAACGAGGATAAATTTTATTAGGATAGAAATTTACAAGGAAATAATATTCATTCTCAATATCACGATACGATCAGATTCATTGTGCAATAATAAAAAGTAGAATTCTTATTCACTATAATAGAATCCGCATCACAGACTATACAAAACATTCTCCCTATTGTTCGTAAGTAATATTTTTGAATCTCCGAAAGTCTTTGTACATTTGTTACACAAAACAAAAACCAAGCATGAGCGATTTTGTAGTATCGGCTAGAAAGTATAGACCCCAGACCTTCGACACTGTCGTGGGACAAGGGCACATTACCTCTACCCTTAAAAATGCCATAAAAACAAGTCACTTAGCACAAGCTTTTTTATTTTGTGGTTCTCGTGGAGTTGGTAAAACAACTTCTGCACGTATCTTGGCAAAAACAATCAACTGTTTTAATCGTACAGAATCAATTGAAGCATGTGATCAATGTGATTCGTGTTTATCCTTTAATTCTGGTGCTTCATTAAATGTATACGAACTAGATGCCGCTTCCAATAACTCGGTGGATGACATTCGTGAATTGGTAAATCAAGTTCGTATCGCTCCACAAATTGGAACGCACAAAGTATATATCATTGATGAGGTTCACATGTTATCCAATCAAGCATTCAATGCGTTTTTGAAAACTTTAGAAGAACCACCTGCGCATGCCATCTTCATCTTGGCTACGACAGAAAAACATAAAATTATTCCTACGATTCTATCGCGTTGTCAAATTTTTGACTTCCACAGAATCAAAATAAAAGACATTGCTGATCATCTTTCTTACATCGCTGTAAAAGAAGGTATCAGTGCAGACTCGGAAGCATTACATTTAATCGCGCAAAAAGCAGAAGGAGCACTTCGTGATGCGCTTTCTATTTTCGATCAAATTGTTAGTTTTGCAGGTAATAACTTGACTTACCAAGCAGTAATCGACAACTTAAACATCTTAGATTACGATTATTATTTCCGTATTGTTGACAATGCTTTAAAAGAGGATATACCTTCTTGTCTATTGTTATTCAATGACATTCTTGAAAAAGGATTTGACGGTCACAACTTCATCGTTGGTTTAGCAGACCATTTCCGTAATTTGTTAGTTTGCAAAGACATGCGAACAGTTAAATTATTAGAAGTTGGTGAAAGTGTCGAAAATAGATTCACAGAACAAGCAAAAGCAATTGAAACACCGTTTATCTTACGTGCTATGGGCGTATTGAGTAAAGCGGATGTGGAATACAAAGCTTCTAAAAATCAACGACTTTTAGTTGAACTGGCAATCATGCAAATTTGTTCAATTAAAAATGAGCTTGAAAAAAAAAAGGATTAACTGATTTCGTTACCCTCATCCCATTCTTTGGTCAGGCAGACAAAAACGCTCCTGCAGCCCCTGTAAAGCCAAAATCAAACACCCCTTCCTACGCTGAAATTTCGATGAAAAAAGAAATTAAATCGATGGAAAAAATTAGCGGAGAGGTTCAAACCAACCTACTTTCTATCAAAGAATTAACTACTAAAAAAGTAGAAGATACAATTGAAGGAGGAACCAATAATGCCAACCGACCAAAAACTCCTTTCTCCACCGATCAACTCAAAATGTTTTGGAAGAAGTTCGCCTTTAAAATGAAGGAAGAAGGAAATGATACGATTTACTTGGCGATGATTAAACGCGACCCGAAAATCATTGGAGAATTTCATGTAAACCATGAAGTGGATAACCAAGTGCAAATCGATTACATCCAAACACATATTTCGGAATTAATTGAATACTTACGAGAAAGTCTTAAAAACTGGGCAATCTCAGTTGATTTTGCTATATCAGAAAATCTTGAAGAGAACGTAAAACACCAAACTGGTAAAGATCGTTTTAATGCATTAGCTAGAAAAAATCCGAATTTATTTACGTTGCAAAAGACGTTTAATTTGGATGTGGAATATTAGTTAGCTTTAACGCTTCAGTCCTACTTCCCCAATAAACCCTCTCAAATACTCCACATTTTCTTTGTTCTCTGGGAGTTGATTCATGATCAAACGACCAATATCCTTCATTAGAGGATATGCTAAACTTTCATAGTCGTATTTTGCATCATTGATAACTTCGTCTTCGTTAGCATAGATACCAACGGTCAAGACAAATTCTTTTCCTGAATCTAAATCTACAATGTAAGCCGCATCGATTGCGCAACCGAAGGATAGCCCAACCATATTGAACGAACGAAAACGACTTAGACTATCATTCATATAGGTTGTATTCGTGTCTTTACCAAAAAACAAATATTTTTTATAGGTCGCTGGAAACTCTTTTGGATTAAAGTCCAAACCATATTCTGCAGGATATTTCCCTAAATTGTGAATCATGTATTTACGTTGCTCTTCGGTAATATCAAAGGTATGTGCAAACTCAGACTTTGGGAAAATTACTCCATTTAAGGTTTTGTGTAAATCTACCAATTCCATATTGTTTTGTCGTGAAAAATCAAAAGGACGAGGTACTATCTTTTTATCTAATCCTTCGTAAGCTTTTCCGATTTTATAGGTCGAATCTGTTAAGATAGTATCTTCATTGGTAATACCACGACGGTTATATAACCATTCATTTCTTCTTCCCAAAAAAACATAGGAATCGCTAATTCGATTTTGATCTAACGAACAATTCAAGACAAACTTGCGGATGATTTTACCATTTTGGTAATTCATTTCCTTCAAACGACGGTTTAGCTGTTGTTGTCCAATAAAATCAAACATACGGTTGTACGCATCGTTATCCGAAACAGCTAACATTTGTTTTGTAAATAAATCCAAAGTGAAATATTCTAATTTATTTCCAATCTTGACAGAAAATGCAGTTGGCATACACCCTTTTTCTTTATTGAATTTTAGTAAAGTCTCGTAGGTAACTCTTGGGCGAATTTTATGGATTTTATTGTATTCTTCCATTCCAATTAATATCGTCGGTAGTTTAACAATACTTGCCGGATAAAGGTATTCCTTTTCATTCATTCTAAATCCAACGGTTTCCAAAGTCACTTTTTCCTTCGCACGTTTGATTTCTGTAAAAACAATTTTGAAACGGTATTTTTCTGGAGATTCAATCACTTTAGGATATTTATTCTCCAACGAATCCAATACATTTTGTAAAATTCTGGACGCAGTCGATTCGGAGGTAACTTGACCAAACAAATTACCACTTATTACTAATGCTAATATTACGAACGCTTTACCCATCTGTATACTGGTATTCCAATTAAAGTAATTCCTAATCCAATTAAAGATTCATTTTGATACCTTATCAATCCAAAGATAAGTATCCAAGTTTGGAACAACAAGAAGATGATTGGAAATAAAGGAAAAACTATTTTATTAATTAAGCCACTTACATTTTTTATACGTAATCCAACACGTATCGAACCTATAACAGTAAGCATTGTAAACAAATTCAATACAAATCCGATCATCGCAATTAAACTTTCAAAAGTAGATGTTGCAACAAATACAAATGCAATAAAAGATTGTATCCATAATGCACGAACAGGTATACCGTTTTTATTCTCAAAACTAAACCAATTCAATTTGGGAAAATCTTTTGCAATTGCATTAGTAACTCTTGGTCCAGCTAACACCATACTGGAAATACTGGAAATTAAAATAAATGATATGACTCCTCCAAAAACCCTACCCCAGGTATTATTTAATACTTTCTCTACAAAAATTATTCCTACATCTGTTTGATCGGCCATTTGATCCATAGGAATGTTTATTAAAAATACGTAATTCAATAGAACATATAAAATAGACACGGTTCCTGTACCAATAATTAAAGCTAAAGGGACATTGCGCTTCGGATTTACTACTTCTCCTCCAATATAGGCGGCTGCATTCCACCCAGAATAGGCATATCCAACAAAAAACAAACTTGCTGCAAAAGCTTTTTGCCATATATCATGAAAAAATTTCTCACCAAAACTAAAGTCAACATCCACTTTATGTTTAGAGAAAAAACCAATAATTATCAAAATTATAAGAATTACAATTTTAATAGTTGACGAAACATTTTGAAATACCGAACTTACCTTATGACTTCGTGAATGCATTAATGTTACAAAAAACAAAATAATAGCAGCATATATTGTTACCATAGGTATACCAATGAAACTTGCTTTATGTTCGGAGTGTATAATATCTGAAAAATAATCACTAAAAATAAAGCATGCTGCAGCGATAGGCGCTGCAAAACCTAAGAGAAATGAAATCCATCCGGATAAAAAACCGAGTTGCTCTGAATAAGCAGATTTTAAAAAGAGGTATTCTCCCCCATTTTTTTTATAGAATGTCCCGAGAATGGCATAGGAATACGCACCAAAGAAAGCGATTACACCACCAATAATCCATAAAAGTAAAATCGCAGAACCCGATTGTACATCGAGTACCTGAAAACCAATACTTGTAAATACACCAGCACCAATCATATTGGCAACTACCACCATGATTGCGGTGTATAAACTAAATTTTTTCTTTTTTACCATGGAGGGTTGAAGTGTTTACTTCTTTTTGTAGATGACTTGTAAATTCGTTTCACCCACAGCAACGTTGTAACCGATTCTGAAAGGTAAGTTTTTACTTGTCAATTTAGTAGTATCGCTATACGCACGAACCATGTCAGGTTGAATACGTGAAGCGAATAATGGGATCACTTTTTTGTACCCACCATATAATTTCACATCCCAAGTACCATCGATATAGTATTTATAAGGAATACCACTATCGTCTTGTACCACCATATTTGAAGATTTCAAAATGTAATTACGTGTTTTGGAAAAATAATCACGTGAATTCAAATAAGATGCAGCTTTCAACATGGTGTGGTGTTCGCCAAATGAACTAACCCAGTTAAAGAAATTTTCAATTTTCACATTCTCATCACTCAAATCAGTATTGTAGTAATACAAATTCTTCACCTTGTTATCTGCTGTTAAAAATTCGATATCCAATCCCGGACTAAACATACCTTCCGTTCCCGAAGTATATTTTAACACTGCATTTTCTTTCAAGATAAAATGGCGGATTTTACGGATTTTATTTCCTCTACGTGCTAAATAAAACAACAAAGAATGAAGCGTACCATTCACCGTTTTTTGGTTAAACTGAACGGCCATACTTTTTGTACGGAAGAATCCAGACTTCATAGAGATGTCTAAACTATTAAAGATTTGGTTCAAGTAATTTTGTAAATCCGTGTTTGATAACTGATCGTAATTAGGTAAATATCCTGGTTTTTCTAATCCAACCAAAATATAATTTTTGACATCGGAGAAAAACGCATCTGCATACACAAAATCCGCTCCAGCCAATGGGTAGAACAATGTATTACATGCATAATTTTCTGGAATCATTTTATTTTCCTTGACCCAATTAGAAATTGGTAACATTTTAGATTTAGTGAATCCCGAAAACTGAGCAGAAACTGTTGCTGGATAAGTACTTACTAACTTACGTTTTTTAGAGAAATTATTTTCAAATCCTCCAATCGTCAATGCGATATCCGTAAAAAATGAATCTATATAAATGGAATCCTTCGGTTCTTCAACAGTATTTGCAGTTATTATTTCAGTTTTTTGCTTTTTTCCAGCTTTAGAGGCAGCTAATTTTTCTGAAGAAGAATTCCCACAAGAAACAATAAACAATCCTACTAATACACCAATACTTTTATATCCTAATTTCATGCTTTATACACTTTACTATCACTATTTTCTAAGATTTTACAAAAGAAATGATTCTGTAAAACAAGAGCGCAAAGTTAATATTAAAGTAACAATTCGAGTATGTCATATCTCAAAAAGATATTGCCATCTCACAACAATATATCAACAATATCTATTAATTTGTGGATAACAAGGGTTGCTTTTATGTTTTTTATTTATTATATTTGAGTTAAAGGTGAATTATTAACTATGCAACAAGCCATCCCATTAGCGGAACGCATGCGACCAACTTCGTTGGATACTTACATTGGACAATCTCAATTATTAGGTTCCAATTCTGCGTTTCGTATTGGGTTAAACAAAGGGTTAATTCCTTCGATGATACTTTGGGGACCTCCTGGTGTTGGGAAAACTACCCTAGCCTATTTAATTGCAAAACAAACTAATAGAACGATACATACCTTATCTGCAATTTCATCTGGTGTCAAAGATGTGCGCGATGTAATTCAAAAAGTGGAGCATGGTGGGTTATTTCAAGAGAAAGGAACGATATTATTTATCGATGAGATTCATCGCTTTTCAAAATCACAACAAGATTCTTTATTAAATGCTGTTGAACGTGGTATTATCACTCTAATCGGCGCAACAACGGAAAACCCTTCCTTTGAAGTTATTTCCGCATTACTATCCCGATGTCAAGTTTATACTTTACAAAACCATAGTCAAGATGAACTTTTAGCAATTTTAAATCAAGCGATAACTACGGATAGTTATTTGAAAGATAAAAAAATAGTGTTGGAAGAAACCAATGCTTTATTAGGAATTTCTGGTGGGGACGCAAGAAAACTATTGAATGTCTTTGAATTGATTATTTCAAATTGCGAAGAAGTCAAGGAAATCCTGGTAAACAATGCGTTAGTAGAACGATTTGCAAATAAAAGTTTGGCTATTTACGATAAAGATGGTGAAGTACATTATGATATTGCTTCCGCTTTTATAAAGTCGATACGCGGAAGTGATCCAAACGCAGCTGTTTATTGGTTAGCACGTATGATCGCTGGTGGCGAAGATCCAAAATTTATCGCACGACGCTTATTAATTTCAGCAAGTGAAGATATTGGACTTGCAAACCCAACCGCATTAGTGATGGCTAACAATACGTTTCAGGCAGTACAAGCGATTGGCTGGCCAGAATCGCGCATCATATTATCGCAATGTGTAATTTATTTAGCTACATCTCCAAAAGGAAACGCGGCATATATGGCTATCAACCAAGCACAACAGGTTGTGAATCAAACTGGAAACTTACCGATTCCACTTCATTTACGAAATGCTCCAACAAAATTAATGAAAGACCTCGGTTACGGAGAAGGATATAAATACGCACACGAATACGCAAACAATTTTGTTCAGCAAGATTACATGCCAGTGGAATTGAGTCAAACAAACTTTTTTCAAGCAGGTAGCAGTCGAAAAGAACAAGAAATTTCTGAACAAATTAAACAATTATGGGGAACAAAATATCCTATATAGGTTCAGCAATACTCTACTATTTAGTAGTTTATCCTCTCTCTTTGTTACCATTGAGCGTGATTTACTTATTCACAGATTTTCTTTATTTTATATTAACTCGAGTTGCTCCTTACAGAAAACGATTGATAAGTAAAAACTTATATAAATCTTTCCCACAAGCTTCACATGCACATCGTAGAAAAATAAAACGCGCATTTTACCAACATTTGTGTGATTTATTAGCGGAGAGCATTAAAAACATTTCTATCTCTGAACGAGAATTAAAAAGACGATTTAAGATTACTAATTATTCGATCTTAAATAAACTATATGCAGAAGGAAAAGATGTACTGTTGGTTTCTGGACATTATAATAATTGGGAATGGATGATAACCGCACAAAATATTTTATTACGCCACCAAGCTGCAGGAATCGGTATGCCTTTAAGTAATGCTTTTTGGAATAAAAAATTAAACGATCGTCGCGCTCGATTTGGAATGGAAATTCTAAATGCTAACAACCTACACGAATTCTTAGGATGTGAACACCCAAAACCAATTTCAACATTAATCTTATCAGACCAAGCACCTTTCGATTCTTTAAAATCGTATTGGATGAATTTTCTAAATCAAAAAACCCCGGTTCTTTTCGGTTGTGAACAACTTGCTCATCAATACAATTCTGCAGTTGTTTATTTTGTTATCAATAAGCGAAAAAGAGGTTATTACAAAGTTGATTTCCAATTAATATGTGAAAACCCAAAAGATATGTATTATGGTGAGATAACTGAAAAATACACAAAATTGATTGAAACAGCAATCAACAAACACCCTGAATATTGGTTATGGTCTCATAATCGTTGGAAACGCAATATTCCAGAAAATTTAGAAGTTTTGAGAACCGAACAACAAGCGAAATTTGAAAAGAGATTTCCAAATGCTAAAAAAAAAGTAAAACCTGAGTCAACTATGATTAATTCAGAAAATCCCATGTCAAGCCGATACGCAAAATTTTAGGCATTACTGGATATCCATCAACAATGCGATTTGTTCTATCATTCCATGAATTATCGATATTTTCATATTTAAAATAGAAACGCATTTCATCAATTGCAATTCCAACAAAAGCATCCAACTGCACTACTGAACTATATACCTTACCACTTGGATTAATCATGGAGAATGCACTTAAACGTGAATCAAAACTCAGTAAAGAATAAGAGGATTTCAAAAATACATCTGTCCCTAGAATCAGTTCATATTTTTCATTTCCATGAAGCTTTTTCTTCCAAAATAAACGACCACGCACATCGTACTTTGGTAATAAATTAGTCGCTCCAATCAAATGATTTAAGGTAAATCTAGGTTGAAGATGGAAATTACCAGCACTTAGATTACACGAAGCACTAATATAAAATTGTTGAATTTGTGAAAGTGTATCATTCCTCCATTGGTCATGAAGGAAGAAATAGGTGTTATTCATTTGTTTATAGCCCAATTTGATTTGCGATTTCATTTTCCCTTTTCCTGAAAACGTGAACAAAATAGAAGTTAGTCCTTGTTTTTGAATAACAGGCATATTCCAACCTATGGTATTTCCAAAATACAAACGTTGAAAAGGTTCTGGCACAAGCTGACTAAAGCTAAGCTCTAAAGAATTTGAAAATTTTTCTTGCTTATTGATAATAGATAGGTTGTGGCTAAATTGATGTCCTTGCCCCACTAAATTTTGCATAAATCCATAATTCACGGACGTTCTTTCAAAATTCCATTTAGAAGACAACGTAATATTAATTGCATTTTTAACTTGCAAAGCATTTGTTTTATAGATCCAATACACACGATTTATTCCGATTTCTGTGGTATTCACTTTCGTTTTCAAAAAATATCCAACACCATTTTCCAATAACGACCATTGCGATAAATCTCGCGTAAATGAAGGGTCAATAAAAAAAGCATACAATTTTGAAATGGAGTCTGACTCGCGAAAAATTCGATGGTCAACACGCAATGTATTATTAAATGTTATCCCCGTTTCTAACTTGCTTAAGGAATCTTTTCTTAAAAAATTCCATACGGTTTGGTGATGAAGAAGGTAACGTTTACTTGAATCTAACGCATTACTTTTTTGAATAGGTGTATATTCGAGACTATACAGACTTAACATTTTATCGTCTTTCACCACCCCACCATTTAAGGTTCGTACTGAATTTGACGCAGAGCCCTCTAATAAATGTGACCAATGCAATCCATACTTTGCTATGCTTAATGTAAAAGCATCTGAACTAAATGCATTTTGCTTATATAAAGTAGCACTAACATTACGGGTATAATTTAAAGCGAAATGTAAATTTCCTCTTAAAGTTTGTTGATAGTCCGCGTGTAGGTATTGTAAACCACCAGAGCCAACCGAATACATAAAACCTGCATGTGGTAAAGCAGTAAAAGTTGGTCCTCCAATTTTATTAGTACGATATTGTTTTGGTAACGACTGAAAGAAATTGAAATAATCATTTCCATTTACACCAAAAGGATTGTTTTGTGTACCTCCCGGTAAGGTTGTTTGTTTTTCAGCGAAATAAAGATCCAAGGAATCGTTTGATTTTCCTCCTGATCGAAAATCTGCTTTCAGTGTATCCACTTTATGAAATACCAAATTCGTCTGTCCAATCGAAACAAACGAAAGAAAAATCAAACTTAAAAATCCAACTAATTTCACTTGAAAAGAAAATTGTATTTATAATTATTGAATTGTACGAGGCAGACAATAAATTTAAAATTGGAGTTTACTGGTGTAACTGAAATTTTAAATTTAGAAGTTGAACGAAGCACAACCCAATGATTAAACTTCTATAAACTAAAAAAGGGGGAACAAATCCCCCTATATCTTTATTTAAAAACGTGTATTATAATTTATTGATTTTAACAGCTAAACCTGATTTCAAGTTTGCAGCTTTGTTAGCATGAATAATATTTTTCTTAGCTAACTTATCAATCATAGAAGATACAGAAACAAATAACGTTTGAGCTTCAGATTTATCTGTTAAGCCACGTAATTTACGTAACGCGTTTCTTGTAGTTTTATGTTGGTATTTGTTAATAAGTCTTTTTGACTCATTTGATCTAATTCTTTTTTTAGCAGACTTATGATTAGCCATAATAGTTATTTATTTAAATTTAATTAAGAAACTTTGTTCTCTTTCTTGCAGCCCATAGGAGAATCGAACTCCTGTTTCCAGGATGAAAACCTGGCGTCCTAACCACTAGACGAATGGGCCAAATTAGTTTAAACTAATTCAGCAGCCCATAGGAGAATCGAACTCCTGTTTCCAGGATGAAAACCTGGCGTCCTAACCACTAGACGAATGGGCCAAATAAAATCAAAGAACGTTATCCTCTGATTTTGGTGTGCAAATATAGGTCTTATTTTTGTTTTTACAAAAAAAAACAGAACAAATACTTATTTTTTTTTCTTTTTCTTCCTATTTACCTGACTAAGAATAATCTTCATCAGAATCTTCACTACTTGAAGTTCTGAAACCTAATGATTTATTCGTACGGATTCCTAAATTTTCACTTAATTCATTTAATTGGTCTACATTAATTTCTGCAACGGCATCGTAGGGAGGAATAATCAAGTCGTTACTCACAGCCCCCATAAACAATAAATGGATCATTTCTACCAACACCTCTTTCGACATG
>CANCJF010000069.1 GCA_947378245.1 Bacteroidota bacterium | reverse complement strand
TCTGTACTAATTGATTTTCAATAAAGTTCCTGTCTCAATCGTTCGTACAAAATCATGCCCGTAGCAACACCAACATTTAAAGATGCAATTTGACCTTTCATAGGAATACGTGCTTTAATGTCGCACATTTTAAGAATATCGCTGCTTACTCCATCCTCTTCAGAACCCATTACAATACCAACTTGACCACGAAGATTCACTTCATATAATGGAACAGATGATTTTTCCGTACATGCAACTACTCTAAATCCACTTTGTTGTAAATAGAATAAACTGTCTTTTAAATTACCAACTTTACAAACCGGAATACGATTCAAAGCACCCGCACTTGTTTTGATAGCATCTGGCGTAACTTGAACAGAACCTTTTCCAGGAATCACAATAGCAGTGACCCCTTCGCATTCTGCAGTTCTAGCAATCGCACCGAAGTTACGTACATCTGTTAAACGATCTAAAAATAAGAAACAAGCCTTATCTTCGTTCTCTACCGCTTTGTCAACTAACTCTTCAAAGTTTGCATACTCCATAGGAGATAAGTAAGCAATAACACCTTGATGATTTGCCGTTGTTATTCGATCCAAACGCTCAACAGGAACAAATTGAATAAAATAATTTTTATTTGCCGTAGCTTCTTTTAATTCAAAGAAAAGTTCTTTTTGCATCCCTTTCTGAATCATCAACTTGTTAATCTCACGACCAGAATTAATTGCTTCAATTACAGCTCTTACACCAAAAATTATATCATCATTTTCTTTTTCACGAGGGGTGTATTTTTCTTCTTTTTTCTGAAAAGGTTTATCGAATCTTTTTTCCATATTTTTCAAACTTGAGGTAACTTCTATAAAATTGCTTTTTCTTCGTTCAACTGCGAATTTAAACTCCTCATTTACTTATGTAAACTCCGGGTTAAATTTCTTGTCTGCCTCAAAAAATCTAATTTTAGAAGTTCCCATTATACATTTATTATTAATTCAACTTCCACATTATCTCCTAACGTTTTAGCAACAGGACATGCTTTTCCAGCAGCTATGACATGTTTGGTTTGATTTTCATCCCAACCATTATTTGTAATATCGATAGTAACAATTAATTTTTCGATTTTTCTTGGTGGCGTGGAAGACATAATTTTAGTCACCTCCGCTTTTCCATGCGTGAATGGTAATTCGTGTGACTGACAATAAATTCCAATAATCGTCAACATACAAGAAGCATAAGAAGTTGCTACTAAATCTGTAGGAGAAAACGCCTCCCCTTTACCGTGATTGTCTATTGGTGCGTCTGTAATAATTGTTGTCCCAGAAGCAACATGAGTCGCAGAGGTTCTCAACCCTCCTAAATAATCTACTTTTGAAGTAATCATTGTACGAAATTTTGTCCTGTAAAATTAGTTCTTTTTCAGGGATAAAAGAAGAAGAAAGTTTTCATGCTAATTGAAAAGGCTATATTTGAATAAAAGATTACCATGCAAATCACCAAATTGACAATAAACGATTCTCTCCCCCTCACCTGTTCTAGAACTGGAACTTGTTGTTTTGGAAAACTTGTATTATTGAATCCTTGGGAATTGTTATCCTTAGCGAAAGCTAAAAAAATGTCTCCTAGCGAATTTCGAGATCATTATTGTGAAAATGGAGGAATCCGATTACGTTTTAATGGTGAAAAAGACAAACTAGATCAATTTTCTTGTAGTCAATACATCTCAAATTTTGGATGTAGCGTTCATGAAGGTCGCCCCCTAGCCTGTCGACTATACCCGCTAGGTAGACAAATTCAAAATGATGAAGCAAATTACCTATTTCAAGGAAAGGAGTTCCCTTGTTTAAATGGATGTCCTGAAGTTATTGAACTTCCAAAATTAACAGTTGGTGACTATTTGGCTGGTCAAGAAACATCTATTTTTGAAAACATACAAGATGCTTATTTAGAAATCATGCAAAACATCGCCGATATAGGATTTGCATTATTATTGGATACCCAATTAGCATCTTCAAAAGAGACAGGAACATTAAAAAAATGGAGAGAACTAGGTGAATTAGATATTGAAAGCCTTGTTTCATTTATTGGAAATGATTGGATCGATACAATTATGTTACCTGAAATTGACCAAACATTGCATGCAAAAGAATTCACTGAAATTCATAATGAATTAATACAAGTCAAAGCACAAGAGAAATATGAAAATCTTAAAACCATTCCGGAATTAAGTAACGCTTCCATCGAGATAATGGCTGTCGCATTATTTTTAGCAAAAGCAATAGGTGCAAATCCAAGCGAATTATCGGATCATTGGATCGAGATTGCAAAAAGTCATGGAGCAAAAGAATAAGACATATCAACAATTTGATCTTATTAACTGTTAGAATATCTCTATTATCGCGTTTTTACTTGCTTTATCTTTGTATAAATAGTTGTACAAATGAGCGAGATTATCAACAAGGACGACCAACCAATTCGAATCAAAAAACCAAGTTGGTTACGTGTAAAATTACCGATTGGTGAAAATTACAAAAAAGTTCGTGCTTTAGTTGATGAGCATAAATTACACACTATATGTGAGAGCGGTAGTTGTCCGAACATGGGAGAATGTTGGGGAGAAGGTACTGCAACCTTTATGATTTTAGGCAATATCTGTACTAGAAGCTGTGGATTTTGTGCCGTTCAAACAGGTAAACCATTAGCAGCTGATTTATTAGAGCCTAGTCGCGTTGCGCATAGCGTGAAAACGATGGGAGTAAAACATGCTGTTATCACCTCTGTGGATCGTGATGATTTAAAAGATGGTGGATCTGAAATATGGGCAGCAACAGTTAATGCTATTCGAAAAGAATCACCAGGCACAACATTGGAGACCTTAATTCCAGATTTCATGGGAAAATGGGAGAATCTTCAGTTAATTATAGATGTTGCTCCAGAAATTGTATCCCATAATTTAGAAACTGTACGTCGTTTAACGAAACAAGTACGAATTCAAGCGAAATACGATAGAAGTTTAGAAGTCTTATTTCGTTTAAAAAAAGGTGGTATGCGTACCAAATCTGGTGTTATGTTAGGACTAGGTGAAACACATGAAGAAGTAATCGAAACAATGGAAGATTTAAGAAGTGTTCAAGTTGACATTCTAACTCTAGGTCAGTACTTACAACCTACTCCGAAACATCTTCCAGTTGTCGAATTTATAACACCAGAACGTTTCGAAGAATACAAAGAATTAGGGTTAAAAATGGGATTTAGATACGTAGAAAGTGGACCTTTAGTAAGATCTTCCTATCATGCTGAAAAACATATTTTTGAGTTATAGAAATAAATATTAATAAAAACTACACTTTATTAACATTAAATTTTTGATAACTTGTTAATTAATCTAATTAATCTAAAGTTTTAGGTTAGATAATAATCTATTGATTTTTAATTAACAATCTACAAACAAAATAAATGGTGAATTTTATAGAATTCAACTACATCAAAATCCAAGTATTTAAGAAATCTAGAATATTTTAATCTAAAACTTGATTTTTGTGAAAAAATCATAAAAAAATGACTATTCTATTCATTTTTTTGAATTTTCTGTTTTTACATTAAAAAATGCTACAAGTCACTATTTACATGGCTTTAAAAACAATTTTAGTCTTCTACATCTTCCTGAGAATCGAAAATTTGAGGAAAAATTTAGAACAACGGTCAAATACCTTACTGAAATTGATCAAAAAAATGAAAAGAAGTCTGAATTTTGTCACAAACTAGCCTTTATTAACAAACATAAATTCTAACTTTGCATTTTTAAATTTCAATTACGATGAGTTCATACGACGTTGCCATTATTGGATCTGGACCTGGTGGATATGTTGCTGCAATACGTTGCGCACAATTAGGTTTTAAAACAGCATTAATAGAAAAATACGATACATTAGGAGGGACTTGCTTAAATGTAGGTTGTATTCCTTCAAAAGCATTATTAGATTCCTCTGAACATTTTCATAATGCAAAACATACCTTTGCTACTCATGGAATCGGATTAGAAAATCTAACTGCCGACATCAATCAAATGGTAAAACGTAAGGAAGAAGTCATTAGTCAAACGTGCAGTGGAATCAAATTTTTAATGGATAAAAACAAAGTAACTGTACTTCATGGTACTGGTTCATTTGTTTCAAGCACTAAAATTTCGATTAAAGATTCTGAAGGTAAAGAAGAAATTATTGAAGCTAAATATTCTATTATCGCAACAGGTTCTAAACCGAACTTTTTCCCAGGAATGGAACCAGATAAAAAACGTATAATTACTTCCACTGAAGCTCTAAAAATGACTGAAATCCCTAAAAAGATGTTAGTTATAGGTGGTGGTGTTATTGGTTTAGAATTAGGTTCAGTATATGGTAGATTAGGAACAGAAATTCAAGTAATCGAATTTGCTGATTCAATTATTCCAACAATGGATAAATCCTTAGGAAAAGAATTGACAAAGGTTCTAAAGAAAGAAGGATTCAAATTTCACATGGAACACAAAGTTCAAGGTGTTGTTAATAATGGGGATTCTGTTACTCTTAAAGCATTAAATAAAAAAGGGGAAGAAGTAACTTTTGAAGCTGACTATTGTTTAGTAGCGGTTGGAAGAAAAGCTTTTACATCTGGTTTAGGTTTAGAAAATGCAGGTTTATCAGTGAATAATAGAGGTCAAATAGAAGTAAATGATCATCTTCAAACAGCTGTTCCAAATATTTATGCTATTGGCGATGTTGTTCGTGGAGCAATGTTAGCACATAAAGCGGAAGAAGAAGGAGTTTATGTAGCTGAATTAATCGCTGGACAAAAACCTCATATCAATTACAACTTAATACCTGGTGTAGTTTACACATGGCCAGAAGTTGCGGCAGTTGGTAAAACCGAAGAAGAATTAAAAGCAGCAAATATTGAATTCAAAGTTGGTAATTTTCCAATCAAAGCACTAGGAAGAGCGAGAGCAAGTATGGATACAGCAGGTTTCATCAAAGTTTTAGCAGACAAAACAACCGATGAAGTTCTTGGGGTACACATGATTGCACCTAGAGCTGCAGATTTAATTATGGAAGCGGTGGTTGCTATGGAATATAGAGCTTCAGCGGAAGATATTTCTCGTATATGTCACCCACACCCTACTTATTCTGAAGGAATGAAAGAAGCTGCTTTGGACGCAACAGAAGCTAGAGCACTTCACATATAACAAATTAATAATTGAAAGTATAAGGGTAAATGAAAGTTTACCCTTCTTTATTTTTAGATAGATTAGGAATGAAAAAAACAGGAGTATTATTATTACAATTAGGAACACCAGATAGCCCAAGTACAAGCGATGTAAGACGTTATTTAAACGAATTTTTAAATGATCCGCGTGTCATTGACTTACCTTGGTTAGGACGTAAATTACTTGTGAATGGCATCATTGTTCCTTTTCGTGCACCTAAATCAGCAAAAATATATAAAAAGCTTTGGGATCATGGTAATGGAAAATCTCCATTATTAGATTATTCAGAAAAGGTTCAACAATTAGTTCAACAACAATTTCAGAATGAAAATGTGACCGTTGAAATGGCAATGCGCTATCAAAATCCTTCTATGGAAATTGTTTTAGATAGAATGCACAAAGCGAATTACGAACAAATTATAATTATTCCATTGTTTCCTCAATACGCTAGTGCCTCGACAGGATCAGCAGTTGAAAAAGCAATGAATATCATTCGTAAATGGTGGGTAATTCCTGAAATTAAAATTGTATCTCAATTTTATGATAATCCAGGATATATTACATCTATCGTTGAACGTGCAAAAGCATTTGATCTAAAAAGTTACGACCACATATTATTTTCTTACCACGGTTTACCTGAACGTCATGTTGACAAAGTTTATAATGACGGATTGTGTGAAGACCAACCATGTGAAACAGAAATAAATGACAACAACAAACTTTGTTATAAAGCAACATGTTACGCAACAACACGCTTAATTGCAGAGCAATTAGGAATCACAGAAAAAGACTATACAGTCTGCTTTCAATCTCGACTAAATAAAAAATGGTTGCATCCATTTTCTGATAAAATCGTAGAAGAACAAGGTAAAAAAGGTGCTAAAAAACTATTGGCTTTTAGCCCTGCTTTTATTGCGGATTGTCTAGAAACGATCGTTGAAATTGGTGAAGAATACCAAGAAATATTTGAAGAACACGGAGGTGAAAAAGTACAGTTAGTACCTAGTTCAAATGACCACCCAGCCTTTGTAAAATGTTTGACAGATTTGGTAAGAGAAAGATTGTAAATAGATTAAAGACGAAAAGACAAAAGCATAAAGACTTTTAATTTTGATAAATATTGATTAAATTTATTTGTATTAAATAAGTATAATGGGACTTTCAAATAATCAACTTGAATTAATAAATAGTTTTTTTTCACAGCAACCCGTACTGAAAGCATATTTATTTGGGTCATTTGGAAGAAATGAAGAAAATTCTACAAGTGATATTGATTTAATGGTAGATTTAGATTATAGTCAACCTATTGGTCTTGAATTTATTCAAATGCAAATAGATCTATCAAAATTATTAAATAAAAAAGTTGATCTTATTTCATCTAGAGGTTTATCAAAATACATACAACCTATTATAGAGAAAGAAAAAAAGCTGATATATGCAAGATAGATTAGGAGATGATATTCGATTAAAACACATTCTCGATGCAATCAACGAAATCGAAAAGTATATCGAAAATGTTTCCTTCGAACATTTCATAAGTAATTCAATGATGTTTAATGCATCCTTGAGACAACTTGAAATTATTGGAGAAGCAAGTAATCGATTGAGTGAAAATCTTCTTAATAATCATCCTACTATTCCTTGGGCAAGAATAATTGGTTTAAGAAACTTAGTTATTCATGAATATTTTGGAATTGATGACATCACAATTTGGAATGTGATTAAAATAAATCTTCCCGAATTAAAAGCGCAAATAGAAAAGATTATTAAAAATTTGTAATACTTTTCTAATTTATGCAATAACAACCGCCAAAGCTACCCCTACTATTATACTAATCAATTTCATCAAATTAAATCGATGATTTTCACTTGCTTCAAAAATGATTGTAGTGGAGATATGTAAAAACATACCTACAACTATTGCTAGTAAAACATTCATTGACAATAGATCTATAGCTTCATGGGCGAACTTACCAAATAACAAACCTAGTGGAGTCATTAGTGCAAAAGACATTAGGATAATCCAAGACTTTTTGTTTGTGATACCTGAACCTTTTAAAAGCGTCATTAATGCTATTGCAACTGGAGTCTGATGAAATAATATTCCTAAAAGTAAAGATTGCCCAGACATGTGATTATGGTGAGCATGAATATCCCCTCCTGCCAATGGAATGCCTTCAATAAATGAATGAATGGAAAGTGAAATAAACAAAGCCCATGGAATTTTATTGTATTTATGAACATGTATGTGTCCGTGTTCTATACCACCAGAAAAATATTCTAAAAATAATTGAATTAAGAAACCAATTAGAATAAACAATCCAATACTATAATTGGATTCAGACTCATATAATTCAGGTAAAAAATGAACAAAAGCAATCGATAATAAAAATCCCCCACTAAATGCTAACATGATTTTTATAAGTTTTTTTTGCTTGAGTCCATCCATTATCAAAACGATAATTCCTCCTAAAAAGACAGCAAAAATCAACAGAAAAATATTAAAAAAATCCATCATAATTTTTTAGCAATGATAATTAATCGATCGGAAGTTGAAGCATCAAATGGATTCAAATGAAAGTCACCAAAAACCGATTCAATTTTAAAATTAGTTTCCGTTAACATTTTATGAAAATCCTCAAAGGTAAATCCTCTTACACATTCTTGGAATGAGAATTTTGCATTATCGTCTTCAAAATCAATATTTTTCTTTATAAACTTACCGTCAAAATCTCTCGTAATATGAAAATCAATCCCCTCTTCTGTTTTTATTTCGGCTTTTACTAACGAATCTATCACTCGTTTAGCATTCATAAAGTCTATAACTACTAATCCATTAACTGAAAGCATTTCATAAATAGAACGCAAAACACTATAGTTATCTGCATCGTTTTCGAAATAACCAAAACTCGTAAATAAATTAAAAACAACGTCAAACTTTTTATCCTCCAAACTTTCACGCATATCATGTACTTGAAAATTCAATGTTGAATTTTCATATTGAGAAGCACAAGTGATACTTTGAGGAGATAAATCAACCCCAAGAACTGTCAAACCTAATTTATTTAGGGTAAGTGAATGACGACCCTTTCCACATGCTAAATCTAAAACATACTCATTTGAAAGATTCAAAAACGTATACAAATTAGAAATAAATAATGCCGCTTCTGATTCGTCGCGATTCTTATATAAGGTGTGATAATACTTAGTATCGAACCAAGAACTGAACCATGCATTATCGTTTGAAGAAATACTTTCCATATGAGTACAAAAATAGACATTCTATAGCAAATACTTGTAAATATTCAAGTTTAACCTATCTTTGAATACAAGAAAAAAGGAAGAAAAGGATGCTCAAAATTGGAATAACAGGAGGAATTGGATCTGGTAAGACCTATGTTTGTCAACTTCTTGAAAAATTGGGTTACCCTGTTTTTTATTCGGATATAGAAGCTAAAAAATTAATGACCAAAGATCCTAAGTTAGTTTCTGAAATCAAGCAACTTTTAGGAGATGAATCATACATTCAAAATGAGTTAAATAAACCCTTTATCGCACATTCGATTTTTCATAATTCAAAACTAAGGGAAGCGATCAACCTATTAGTTCACCCTAAAGTTTTTCAAGCTTTTGAACTTTGGAAAGATAAACAATCCTCAACGATTGTTTTTAATGAATCTGCACTATTATTTGAAACAGAATCCTATAAACGTTTCGATAAAAACATTCTTATCTTAGCTGATAATGAAACGAGAATAAAAAGAATTCAACTACGAGATACACTTTCAGCGATTGAAATAAAAAATCGCATCGATAGTCAGTTAACAGATGAAGAAAAGATTAAAAAATCAGATTTCATCATTGATAATAATGAGAACGTTTTACTTATACCTCAACTAATCTCTATTTTGGAGAATCTAAAATGATGTAAAAACTCTTTGAAATCTTCCTTCAAAGTTCTTCAAAATCATCAAATTTATTAGGGTCATCTTCCTTTTTATCCCCACCAACATGCATGGAAGTTGTAACCAAAGGTTTGCCAGACACTAAATAAAAAATACCATTCAATAATTTATTCACGATACTGAGAAGAATGAAAAAACCAACTATTTTAAAAACAAAACCAATTACAGGTGCCTCTTCAATACCTACAATCGTTTCATAAAACCAATTGCTTATTGGGTTGTGAGCATACTGCGGATAGAAAATAAAAAAAGCAAACATTCCCATACCAAACAATATGACTCCAATTTCTGCTCTGAGATTAAACATAGGAGTCAAAAATTTCATGTTGTCCCCTAAAGATGCTTTAAATAATGTAGAACGTTTCTGGCGATTTTGTAATTTACCAACAAAGTAAAGTACCAAAATCATAGCACCTGTATACAATTCATATGGTAAAATATACTCTGAATTATTTTGATGTAGGCAAAACAAAAAGGTTACGTCAATTAAAAAGAAATATTGCAAAGCCTTAATGGAATATTCTTCAATCATATTTTTTTCAATATGTTTTGGTCTTAACAATGTGATTGCTAAACGTACAAATCCCCACAAAAATCCAAAAACAGCAAACATTACGCCCATTAAAAAGGCAAATTTCAATAAATCCATACTACAAATTTGCAAAAAAAAGTTTTATACAAATCAAATCTAAAAAAGCATTCTGAATAAATTAATATCTTTGGAGTACAAATCGATGAAACCTAAAAATATAAGGATGAAAAAATTCATACTATCCATTACGTTTATTGCAACAACTTTATTCACTATTGCTGAAGAAGGTATGTTAATTCCTTCTCTCATATCTGCTTTTCAATCGGATATGAAAGCGAAAGGAATGAAACTTTCTGCAGAGCAGATTTACAGCATTAATAATTCAAGTATAAAAGATGCAATCATCAGTTTTAATGGAGGATGTACTGCTGAAATAATTTCGGATCAAGGATTATTATTGACGAATCACCATTGTGGCTTTTATAATATTCAATCTCATTCTTCCTTAGAAAAGGATTACTTAAAAAATGGTTTTTGGGCAAAAACAAAAGCGGAAGAATTAGCGAATGCAGGTTTAACAGCTACTCGTATTGTTAGAATTGATGATGTTACGGCAAGTGTACTTTTTGGGGTGACAGATGCAACTCCTTTGAATGAAAGAAGTCAAAAAATTAGAGAAAACATTCAACAAATAATTAAAGATAAAAGTTTAAACACGCACTTTCATATAGACGTGAAAGAGTTTGATTATGGAAATAGTTATTACGCGATGACAACGGAAGTATTTACAGATGTACGTTTGGTTGGCGCTCCTCCAAGTTCTATTGGAAAATTTGGTGGAGATACGGACAACTGGATGTGGCCTCGTCATACTGGTGATTTTGCATTATTTAGAATATATGCTGGAGCAGATAATAAGCCTGCTGCTTATAGCGCAACAAATGTTCCATATGTTCCTGAATATTCATTAACTATTGATGCAGGACATAGAAAATCCGGAGAGTTTACAATGGTTTATGGATTTCCAGGAGTTACCGAACAACATGTCGTTTCAGGTCAATTAGCTTATTTGATTAACCGTGAAAGACCAGCACGTATCGGAATGCGTGAAAAATCATTATCTATTATCAATACACGTATGCGTGCTAGCGATGATATTCGTATTAAATATGCAGCCAAACAAGCTACAATCGCTAATTCTTACAAAAAATGGATTGGACAAGTACAAGGTTTGGTTGAATTAAATGCATTAGAAGTTAAAAAACAATACGAAGCACGTTATTCGAAGACTGCGCAAAAAACCGATCAATGGAAAGAAAGATATGGTTCTATCGTAGAAAAGATGAACTTACTTTTTGAAGAAAACAAAGAGTATGATTTCTCCAACACGATGATTATGGAATACATCTTTGTTGGTGGCGGACCAGAATTTTACAAGCAAGTTCGTGTTATGGATGAGTTTGTAAAAAATTACGACAAATATAAATCCTCTGAAGAAAAACCATTAAAACTAGAGAAGATAAAAGCTTCTTACGAAAAATTCTTCAAGAATTACAGTAAAGAAATTGATCAGACTATTTTCAACTTATTACATGCTGAATTTGTTCATTTGATGAATCCTGCATATGTTCCAGCAACGGTATTAAGTAAAAAAACAGAGGAATGGTCCAATGAAATTTATTCTAACTCCATTTTTACGGATAAAGAAAAATTAGCAAATTTCTATGCAAATTTTAACGACGAATCAATTGCAAAGGTAAAAGCGGATCCAGCATATATTTTATTTACTGAATTGGTTTCTAAATACAATGCAGATGTTGTACCTAAGTTAGATGAATTCACATCCAAAATGGACGATTTACTAAAAATATACATCGAAGGAAAACTTGTAATGTTTCCAAAAGACAAACACTGGCCTGATGCAAATAGTACATTACGTATTGCTTATGGTAAATTGGAAGGTTCAACACCTAAAGATGGTATGACTTATAAAGACCACTCTACTGCCGAAGGAATCTTAGAAAAAAATAGAATTAATAATCCTGATTTTGAATTACTACCTCGTATTAAAGAATTGTATGAGAAAAAGGAATATGGTGACTACGCTCAAGATGGTGAGTTATGGGTGTGTTACACGGCTTCTAACCACACAACAGGTGGTAACTCTGGTTCTCCTGTTCTAAATAAAGATGGATACTTTATAGGGATTAATTTTGACCGTACTTGGGAAAGTACAATGAGTGATTACATGTTTGATCCTTCTAGATGTAGAAACGTAGTATGTGATTCAAGATATATTCTTTGGGTGATTGATGTATATGCAGAAGCGGATCACTTAATTGAAGAAATGCATATTATCACAGAGAAAGATAAGCGAAGAAAAATGTAACAGAATATACATTAAGAATTATAATTTATGAATTGGGTAGCTGAAAAGTTACCCTTTTTTATTTTCCTATAATGTAGGATTTTAAATTCCAGTAGGATTTATAACACGTATTTGGAAAATACTTAGGGTCGTTGGTGATATCATAAATAAAAAGGGACATAGGATGTGACTTTAACTTAGGTAAAATTTGAAGTTCATCCGTAGATTTAGAAAAGGAATTTAATCGTTGATAACGTTGGTTTAATTCCGTGTCGAAATTAGATGCTTGTGAACTTAATAAGTCTTTCCAAGCATTAAAAGTATTATCAGTTCCACACATTAAAACCAATGAAATTACCAAACAATAATTCATCATTGATTTTTTGACTTCTAATTTTTGAAAAAAAAGAGATTTGTTTGTCCAAATGGTAAGATTGATAAACCATAAAAATAAAAAATAAAAATAGGATGTATTCACCGTTCTATGTTGCCCCATAATTCCAGTACTCCAATAGGTGGGAAAAATAGAAATAAATAACACCGAAACCAACGCAAATAATGATACCCATTTATTGATAAAAAAATTATTCTTAAATAAGTCAACGTGCTTAGAAAGATTTTTAGAAATAGGAATGTAGATCAATGAAACTAAAAGAATCACACCACTCGAGAGCCATTCAAATCCAAAACGCAAGGTTTGAAGTAATGTGGATGTGAACGAATGGTAAAAACGATGAGATTCACCAATAAAATATGCTTCTCTAATCTTATTGCCTGGAGCAAAATATACAATACAAAACCCAATAATAGAAGCTAACAACAAACCGCTTATCCAAGATGTATTCTTATTTTTCTTTACAAAAGAATGTAAACATACTACAAGATGAAACACTAGGAGAAGTAACATAATTACCTCATTAAAACCAGATAAAAGAATAAGTAAAAAGAATAAAATAACAAATAAACCAATTTTGGAAAATCCATTATTAAGATTCAAAAATTTGTGAAAACTAATAAAATAAAAAAGCGTAACACTATTAGCTATTTGATAAGTAACAACCCCGGTATACCAATAAGTACCCTCTGATAAAATAGGCATCTGAAACAAATTCAAAAGCATAAAGAATAATGAAATTGCCAAGATTTGTTTTTTGGAAATTACATTTTTGAAAAAATAAGTAAAGAAAAAATAAAGGGTACAAATAGAAAACACAAATATGGCTAACATTGAAAAACGATACCATGCAAGCCAATTAACTCTATATATAAGTGGGCTTTTTAAAACAAAAACATTTGATGTAAAACGACCATTCCATAGGTTGTATTCATCTGCTAATGCAGGGAGCAAAGGTTGCTTCGTCCCTAACATTGCATACGAAAAATCATCTCCCGAAGGGTGACAATAAAAAAATAAAAGAAAAAATGGGAGAATACAAAAAAGTAATAATCCTAGAATAATAGTTGTAGATTTCGAAGAAAAAAAAGAGAACATTTTACTCAGGCAATACATTCATTTTGTCCGCAAAATGGTAACAGTAATCCCTTAAATCTTCACAAATTAATGTTTCACCGGTAGCCTTTTCAAAACTATCAGCCATAGTTAATAAAGTTTGGTGAAAGAATTGTTTCATTTCCTCGACAGACATATCTTCTGTCCACAAATCAATTTTCAAGGTATGTCCTTTATCGGCATTCCACATTGCCAACATCATGGCTTTTGTATCTTGATTTTCAACATTCCCATCCGTAGCGCTCCATTTCATTCGCATAGGAACATGGTTCTCATTTAAACCAACATTTACTTCAATAGTAGAAGTTTTTACAATTTCTTTACTCATTATTCTTCAATTTCGTACGACTGTAAAATCGTGTTATATGGTATTTTAATTAATTGTTGTAATGATATAGATTCATTATTATCCATGAATTCGTGCACAATTCTCCAACCTAAATATTGCCCTAGACGATCTGGACTTTTTTCAGGTAATCCAACTGTAAAAGGTCCTTCATTTAAAAAATTAGCATGATCTCGTTCATTTTTTGAGAATAATAACTCTTCATTTACTAAATACTTCCAAATCGAAGTTTCATTATGTTCTGCCCAATCGTAACCATTTTTTGTATATCGAAATAGTAAATGTTTGTCCATATTTGGAAATGCTGCTTCCGTTAAATACAAAATTTTACCCCAGCGAATCATTTTGTCTGCAAATGCACCATCTACTTCAGTAACCATGTTTTTTGCAATCCATTCACTCAGAACATCTCTCGGAATATATTCTTTACGCATTCCATCTTTCATCCATTGAAAAAATTCTTGTGATGGTAATTCTTTAATTACGGAAGTTTTGGCACCTAAATACCTGTCTAAACCGATACCAATTTCATTGGAAGAACAATACACATTGGATACAAATAAAGAATTGATATAAAAAATAGTTGTAGGCATTGGATGCTTAGGAAAATGGTATTTCAAATGACTAAAACCATCTAAAATTTGACTTTGTAAATCAGATTTACTTTTGAATGTAGTTGCGATTTGTTTTTCTAAACGTTTGATATACGGTTCAGTTCGAAACATTTGAATTCGATCTAAACTTCCTTGATCTTTAAACCCACCTATACCGAGACAATGCCCTAATTCATAGGCTAGAACTCCTTCTGAAGAAATTGAATATCTATTAAGAAGTTGAGGGATTTCAGAAAGAGAAGAATTAATCAACATAGAATCTAAATTTACAAAGGTAAAATTTACACTTGTTTTGGATGTATTTACATCTAATCTATTACTTGTACAAGATATTAAAAGAAGTATAAGTGACGAAAAATAAAAAAAAATTCTACGTATCATTTATAATAATTAATTTAGTAACCAAATGTACATAAAGTCTTTCAATTATGAATAAAATAGCAATTAAACTACTTTTGCCCTATTTGTTTTTTACAATTATATCAATTGGGTATACTCAATCGAATAGCACTAAAAAAATACAAATGGGAATTGTGTTAAATAGTGGTTTAAACTTTAACAATATGACAACTAAAACTGCAGAAAGTAAAGTTGGAACAGATTTAAGTATTGGGATGAATATAGTTAAAAATTTAAATGATAATTTAGGTTTTGTTACAGGTTTTGAATTTGATTTTTCTAGGTTGAAATATACATTCAACGATACAAGTTTATATTTATATAATGACTCAAAAATTCTAACAAAATCGGAAAACAACACAACAAGTACTTTATTTCAGGTTAAAGAACGAACTCAAATTCCAATATATCTAAGTATTCCTACAATGTTTGTTTTTAGAACTGATTATTTCGGATACT
>CANCJF010000068.1 GCA_947378245.1 Bacteroidota bacterium | reverse complement strand
GCTGAATTAATTTCAGTTACTGGATCAGTAAACGTTGACTTTAATGATGTATACACGGTGATGAAAGATTCAGGTGTAGCAATTATGGGTTCTGCTGCTGTTGAAGGTGAAAATAGAGCGTTACGTTGTGTGACTGAGGCTTTAGATTCTCCATTATTAAATGATAACAATATCGCAGGTGCGAAATTCGTATTATTAAATATCACATACGGTGACAAAGAAGTCTTGATGGATGAAATCACCGAAATCACTGATTTTATTCAAGATGAAGCGGGATCTTCAGCAGATGTAATTTGGGGTCATGGTTATGATCCAACTTTAGGGGAAAAATTAAGCGTAACATTAATCGCTACAGGTTTCAATTCAACTCCTATCACGGGTTTTGAGAAGGCTCCAGAAAAGATTGTTCGCCCTTTACACGAGGAGCCAAAAAATGAAATTACATCGCAATTAGGAAAACCAACAGAAGTAGCACCGAAGGCTGAACCTACTAACACTGTTGAGCTTAATAATGAACCTTTTTTGAAAACAATTGAACCTAGAATGGAGGTAAAACCAACTGTAACAAATTGGGTAGAAGAAGCACCAAAAGTGGTGGTTGAACCACAAAAAGAACAAGAGCCTGTAAGTTTAGTTTGGGAAGTTGAATCTACATCAAATGTTGAAGAAGAAGTAAGTCTAGTAAATGAGGTGAAAACTCCATCCGAAGAGAAAATTGTACACACACTTGAATTAGATGATGCAATTATACCATTGGAAAACACAATTAGAGCGACACCTAAAACATATACGACTCCAGAAGAACAATTGAAAATTCAACAAGAGCGTATGGAGCGTTTACATGCATATACTCAAAAATTGAAAAAAGCAGATGGCTTAACTCAATTAGAGAAAGAACCTGCTTTTGAAAGAAGAAACATTCAATTAGATCACTCACGACCTAGTACAGAGAACTCTGTTTCTCGTTATGGTGTATCAGGAAATGGAGATAACATCTCTTTAAGAAGTAACAATTCATTTTTACACGATAACGTAGATTGATTATGGGGTTCATGGAACAAATATCTGCTGATATCAAAAATGCGATGTTAGCGAAAGAAAAAGAAAAATTACAAGCATTACGCGATATTAAATCTAAACTATTGTTAGAAGCGACCTCTGGAAATGGAGAAGTTTCTGATGATGTTGCGATTAAAATTATTATGAAGCTTCACAAACAACGTATGGAAACATATGCTGTATATGTTGCTCAAAATAGAGAAGATTTAGCGAAAGATGAATTATTCGAAGCGCAAGTGA
The DNA here is from genome assembly GCA_947378245.1 of Bacteroidota bacterium. Classification (GTDB taxonomy): domain Bacteria; phylum Bacteroidota; class Bacteroidia; order Flavobacteriales_D; family Crocinitomicaceae; genus CANHVK01. Next base: position 14,423 of record CANCJF010000068.1, on the reverse strand, counting down.
TGGAAGTTTATCTGCCTAAAATGATGTCAGAAGATGATGTTCGTCAAGAAGTATTAGAGGTAATTGCACAAACGGGAGCTAAATCACCACAAGAAATTGGAAAGGTAATGGGAGTGTTATCTAGTAAATTAGCAGGTAAAGCAGACGGAAAAGTAATATCTAGTATCGTCAAAGAAGAACTTGCAAAGCTCTCGTAAAGACGCAATGCTTTGCGTCTCCTTTTATGACTCAATTTTACGTCCTTACCTACATCTTATTTAAAATTTAAACCACCCAACGGGTGGTTTTTTTATTTCAACAATCTGTCAATCTGTAATCTGTAATTCTACAATTATATTTCCCCATAAATATTTTTTTTATCCTTTCTTCTTTCGTAATTTTATACCACTAAAAAAACTACTATGACAAACACAACAGAAAAATTAGCGTATAAAGTAAAAGACATCACCCTTGCAGATTGGGGTAGAAAAGAAATTACATTAGCGGAAGCTGAAATGCCAGGACTTATGTCTTTGCGTGAAGAATTCGGTGCTTCTAAACCATTGGCTGGAGCAAGAATTGCAGGATGTTTGCATATGACAATCCAAACTGCAGTGTTAATTGAGACATTGGTTGAACTTGGTGCAGATGTATCTTGGTCTTCTTGTAACATTTTCTCTACACAAGATCATGCTGCTGCTGCTATTGCTGCTGCTGGCATTCCAGTATTTGCTTGGAAAGGTTTAAATGAAGAAGAATTTGACTGGTGTATTGAGCAAACATTATTTGCTTTCCCAGACAGCAAACCATTAAACATGATCTTAGATGATGGTGGTGATTTAACAAACATGGTGTTTGATCGTTTCCCTGAATTAACAAAAGACATCAAAGGTTTATCAGAAGAAACTACAACAGGTGTTCACCGTTTACACGAGCGTGTTAAAAACGGAACTTTAGTTATGCCTGCAATCAACGTAAATGATTCAGTTACTAAGTCTAAATTTGACAACAAATACGGATGTAAAGAGTCTTTAGTAGATTCAATTCGTCGTGCTACAGATGTAATGATGGCAGGTAAAGTTGCTGTTGTTTGTGGATACGGTGATGTTGGTAAAGGTTCTGCCGCTTCTTTAAAAGGTGCTGGTGCACGTGTTATCGTTACTGAAATCGATCCAATTTGTGCTTTACAAGCTGCAATGGACGGATTTGAAGTGAAAAAATTGAACAACGTTATTCACTTAGGAGATATCATCGTTACAACAACTGGTAACAAAGACATCGTAACTGGTGAGCATTTCTTGAAAATGAAAGACAAAGCAATCGTTTGTAATATCGGTCACTTTGATAACGAAATCAGCGTTGCTTGGTTAAATGAGAATTTTGGAAACACAAAAGTGGAGATCAAACCACAAGTGGATATGTACAATGTAAATGGTAACGATATCATTCTTCTAGCTGAAGGACGTTTAGTTAACCTTGGTTGTGCTACAGGTCACCCATCTTTTGTAATGTCTAACTCATTTACAAACCAAACATTGGCGCAATTAGAGTTATGGGCAAATTCTGCTAACTACGAAAACCAAGTGTATACATTACCTAAACACTTAGATGAGAAAGTAGCACGTCTTCACTTAGCTAAAATTGGTGTTGAATTAGACGTTCTTTCTCAAGAACAAGCTGATTATATCGGTGTTGCTGTTGAAGGTCCTTACAAACCTCACGAATACAGATACTAAGAAATTAGTAATCTAAAAAAATCGAAACCCGGCCATGTGTCGGGTTTTTTGTTTTTATTAATGCTCGTCAGGTTGAGCGAAGTCGAAACCCCAAACGTCCTAAATACCTTAATGGTTTATTCTTCACTTCGTTACCCGCCACTACGTCATTCGACCCTCTAATTCGATTGCTGAGGTTCTCAAATTTGGTTGCTGAGGTTCTCGAACACGGTTCCTGAGGCTCTCGAATTCGGTTCCTGAGGCTCTCGAAGGACGAATTCTAATCCAATCCTGACGAATTCTCATTTCTCCTTCCCCCTTACAAATCTGCTACTTATATTTGCTTCAGAAACAAATTAAAATATAAATATGAAAAAGTTACTACTAGCGTGCTTGTTGTTTACAGGATGGAGCCAAGCACAAAACATTACGTTTAAAGACCCTGAGTTTAAAAAATTATTAATTAATAATTCAAACAGTGGATTCATATCATTTCAAACAAATTCAAATAATGGGTTTGTAAATTCATTAGATCAAAATAAAGATTCAGAAATCTCTATTCAAGAAGCTCAATCGGTTATTTCAATGTGGTTAAGTTATAATAATACAATAACTTCAGTTGATGAGATAAAGTATTTCATAAACTTAGAGAGCTTATACCTTGAATTAACTTCGATCACTTCGTTAGACGTAAACAATTTAACTAGCTTGAAATATTTGAATTGTTCGTATTCAAATATTAATTCAATTGATCTTTCGAATAACCTATTATTAGAAAATTTGAATTTGTTAAATTCAAGTAAAGTAACAAATGTTGATTTAACTAAAAATACCAAGTTAAAAGCGATTAATTTTTCTGGAACTAATATCTCAACTATTGATGTTTCTAATAATAAACTTTTAGTAGGGATTTCTGTTTCTAATGTAATCAAAACACTCGATTTATCTGGAAATCCAAAAATGGATACTATTAGTTTAACTTCTAGTGTTGAGTACGCTAATTTAAAAAACGGATCAACTTTATCAAGATTTAGTTTTGAGAGTATACCTACTAATCATTTATATATCTGCGCGGACAATCAAAATATTCCATTAATAGAAAAAACAATTAATCAATTAAAACTTTCAAATGTCGAAGTTAATTCTTATTGTACATTTACACCTAGTGGAGTTTATAATACAATAACAAGTAATGTGAAATATGATTTAACAGGAAATTGTAAAGGAAATAATAATTTCACTTTGTTTACTAAATTCAGTATTGAAGACAATAATGGAAAAGGAACTTCTCTAACTAATAAGGAAGGAGTGGTGAATTTCTACAAACAAAAAGGATCATATACGCTAACACCTCAATTAGAAAATCCAAATTATTTTCAGATTTCACCTTCCTTGCCAAACTTTAATTTGATTGACAATTCGGGTCACGACACCACCATTAATTTCTGCATCACACCAAAAGGTATCCATAACGATTTAGAGATTGTTCTTGCACCTATAGGTCCTGCGCGACCAGGTTTTGATTCAAAATACCAAGTAACCTATAAAAACAAAGGGAACCAAACGTTATCAGGAGATTTCACAGTAGAATACAATGATGATGTATTAGATCTAGTGGCTTCTTCATTAACGTCAATTTCGACAGGAAAATTAGGTAAATCATTCGCAGACTTGAAACCTTTTGAAGTTATTTCTACCGATACAATTGTTTTCAAAGTAAATAGTCCAATTGCGACTCCTGCAGTAAACATAAACGACACCTTGAAGTTTATCGCTACTATCAATCCTGTACAAGGAGATGAAACTCCAGATGACAATGTATTCAAGTTAAATCAAAGAGTAGTGGGAGCATACGATCCAAACCTAATCACCTGTCTTCAAGGAAATGTTCTTCCTACCAAAGAAATCGGTAAAACCTTACACTACACGATTGAATTTGAAAACACTGGAAATTATCCAGCAGAAAACATTGTGGTGGTTGAAACGATAGATCCTAAAAAGTTTGATATTAATTCCATTCAAATATTAAACACTTCTCATCCTATGAAATTACGTGTGGAAGGGAATAAAGTAGAGTACTACTTTCAAAATATTGATTTAGGAGAACACAAACACGGAAATATCTTATTGAAATTACAAGGAAACGAATCTTTACAAGCAGGAGATGAAATTTACAAGCAAGCAAATATCTACTTTGATTACAATGCACCTGTAGCGACAAACAATGAAAAATCGATTTACAAAGATAAATTGATACAAAGTTTAGGTGTACAAGGAATCTCTATAGATGAATCCATTGTAGCTTTCCCAAATCCATCAAACGGTATTTTTAACTTAAAGGCAAACACACAAATCACACATATTGAAGTATACGATTTAAATGGCCGCATTTTACAAAACATTTTTGTAAATGATTTCACACAAAATCTTGATCTTTCTTCTCAAGATACTGGTGTCTACTTATTAAAAGTTACCACAAGTACAGGAGCAAATGTCTTAGAAATCAAAAAAGATTAATTCTATAAATTCTACTCTAAACCCGACCTAGCGTCGGGTTTTTTGTTTTTTAATATTTATCACGTTTATTCTACTATCAGTCAGGTTGAGCGAAGTCGCAGTCAGGTTGAGCGAAGTCGCCCCCCCCCTCTTTTATGCATCATATTGTTTCCAAGTCGCACTGCGACCTAAATGTTCTTAATTTCTCCACCAATCCAACATTTATCTTAATGTTTCAATTCCTCCTTATATGTCTTAATGGTTTTATTCTTCACTTCTTCACTCGTTACCCGTCACTCAACTATCACTACGAATTCTAATCCATTCCCGACGAATTCTAATTCCTTTCTCCTTTCTCTGACTTAAATGCTATTTTTGTATCAAAGTTTATATCAGTGAAAAATAACCTACTTATTATACTTATATTGAGTTGTCTAACGAGTCTAGTTTTTGGAATTAACAATCCAAGAATTGATTCAATGTTATTGTTATCAACCTCTGAAAAATCTCCTATAAACAAAGCTAAATTACTCAATCAAATAGCTGAAGAATACTTAGAAACAAATCCAGATAAAATGCTTTTTTATGCAAATCAAAGTCTGGAGGTAGCACTAAAAAGTAAAGATGCAAAATACATAAGCCTTTCGTATCAAAATATTGGGAATGCCAATATCATGCTTGGGAACTACAGAGATGCGTTGGAAAGTTTTCATTCAGCAACTAATTATTTAGAAAAACAATTAGCAACTAATAAACATCAAATTATCAAGGAAGGACTAGCTAGAGCATACGGAAGTATAGGTGTAGTTTTTTCTGAGCAAAGCAATTACAGTAAGGCTCTAACTTATTACCGAAAAGCGATTAAATTGTATGAACAGTTAAAAAATAATAAGAATACGGGTAGGTTATATAATAATATTGGAATTGTCTACTTATCTCAGGCTAAAGAAGATAAGGCGCTTATTTATTTTTTGAAATGTTTAAATTTTCAAAAAAAAATGAAAGATCCCACAATGGGTATTACAATTACGAATATAGGTAATATTTACAATCATAAAAGGCAATTTGACAAAGCGAAGACTTATTATAATCAGGCATTGTGGTTATTTAAAAAATATCCTAATCCTAGAGGTTTAGGTGAATTATATAATAATATTGGATTATTATATAAATCCTTAAAAAATATTTCTAAAGCAAAAATTCAATTTGAAAAAGCGAAAGATGTATTCACTACCATTGATGATAAATTTGGAATTTCAGACACTTATTTTTATTTAGGTGAAGTATATATGCATAAAAAAGAGTATGCTACTGCAATTTTATTTATGGAAAAATCATTGAGTTTATCGAAAGAATTGGGAGTTTTAGACCAAATAAAAAACACTGAATTGAAACTTTACGAAATTTACATACAACAGAACAATCCGTCTTCTGCCCTCAAACATTTTATTGATTTTAGTACAGCAAAAGATAATATGCGTAGCGAAGAAAATATTCGAAATACAATTCAAGCCGAAATGAATTTTGAATTTGATAAAAAGGAATTATTTTACATAAAAGAACGAGAAAAGAACGCATTAATTTATAAAGAAAAACTCAAACGAAATCAACAAATTTCTATCCTAGTTGGTTCTTTTGTCTTGATAATTTTTGGATTTATTATTTTACTCTACAATCGTCAACAAAGAACGAAAACATTAAATCTAAAACTTGAATTGGTTGAATACGAACAAAAAGCACTTCACTTACAGATGAATCCACACTTTGTATTTAACTGTCTTGGCTCTATTTCAAGTTTCATTATTCAGAATCATACCGATGAAGCAATTAAATATTTATCGAAATTCTCTAAATTAATGAGACTTACACTCGAATTTTCCAAAGAACCATTAATCCCAATTCATAAAGAGATTGAGAGTTTAGAAAATTACTTAGAACTTGAGCAATTGAGATTTAATAAATGTTTTACATATTCCATAACACGTTCTGAAGAAATAGAAGATGATGTTGCACTGCCTTCATTATTATTACAACCATTTATTGAGAATTCTATTATCCATGGTGTTGTTCCAAAGAAAGAAGCAGGTGTTATTAAAGTCCATTTTGATATCCAAGATGAATTTCTCGTTTGTGAAATTACTGATAATGGTATAGGGATATATACTTCACAAAAAGGGAAAGAAAATTTAGTCAATGTGCACAAATCAATGGCTTTAAGTATTACTAAGAAACGTTTAACTATGATGGAGACTATTCTACATAAAGAAGCTACACTCCAAATTTCTGAAATAAAAAATGAGCTTAATGAAATATCAGGAACTAAAATTCACCTTAAAATTCCACTTCAAAACCTTTAAATGAAATCTGTAATTTGCTAATCTGTAATTTGTTAAAAAAATGATAAAAGCTATATTAATCGACGACGATGCTAACCTTCGTGTAGGACTAAAAAGTATGCTTTCTCGCTATGCTCCTCAAATTGAAGTAGTAGGGGAAGGGGAAAGCGTATCTTCTGGGATTGAGATCATTGAAAAAAATCCATCAGATGTGTTATTTTTAGATATACAATTGGGTGATGGTACCGGTTTCGATATTTTGGAGAAATTGATTCAACGCAATGGAAAAATCGATCAACAAATCGTTTTTATTACTGCTTTTGAACAATATGCTATCAAAGCTTTTCGTTTTTCTGCCCTTGACTACTTATTAAAACCAGTGGATCCAGAAGATTTAAAACAAGTGACAGATAAGATTGTGCAAGCTGTAATAAAGAACACAAGTAATGAAAATGTTGGTATTCTACTAGAAAATATTCGTAAAAAAACTGAAGAATTTAAACGCATAGTCTTATCAAATTCTGATGGAACACATGTCTTTGAAGTATCAGATATTATCCGTTGTGAAAGTGAAGATAATTATACTAAATTTTTCATCATAAACCATAAACCAGTTCTTATTTCAAAAACATTAAAAGAATATGAAGAGCTTCTTTCTCCTCATGGGTTTGAACGAGTACATCAGTCTCATTTGATTAATATGGCGTATGTAAAAGCTTTTAATAAATCAGAAGGACTTTTTATTGAAATGAATGATTTATCCAAAGTTCCTGTATCGATTCGTAAAAAAGATAAATTTCAAAATTTACTTAAAACTTTTTAAACCAACCTATGTGTCGTTTTTATTGTTTATATCCTCCTTATATGGCTCACTCCCAGTCGTACTGCGAACTTAATGTTCTTAACTTCTCATTAAACTCATTAATTCCTTAATGGTTATTTCTCCCTCTTTCTTTTTATATGCCTAAGATGGTTCAACCTCATTAATTTAACTGAAACTAATCTAAAATCTCCATGTATAATCAAAAAACTCCCTCGGTTTCCCAAGAGAGTTCTATATATAGGCGTCCTTATCTATCCTAAACAAGTAGGGAAGGAAGGACGAGAAAGGTTTGAGTTGCCTCAAACCTATAAATCCTAATTTTACATCATGCCTCCCATTCCACCTGGCATTCCACCACCCATCATTGGTGCGTTGTCTTCCACTTCATCCGCAATAACACACTCAGTAGTCAATAACATAGCAGCAATAGAAGATGCATTTTCAATTGCAATACGAGCAACTTTAGTAGGGTCAATTACCCCAGCAGCATATAAGCTTTCGAACACTTCTGTACGTGCATTGTATCCGAAGTCATCTTTTCCTTCTTTTACTTTTTGAACGATTACAGCACCTTCACCGCCAGCATTAGCAACAATTTGTCGTAATGGCTCTTCAATTGCACGTTTTACGATTGCAATGCCAGTATTTTCGTCTTCGTTGATTCCTTTTAAAGTCTCTAAAGCTTCAATAGCACGAATAAACCCTACTCCTCCTCCAGGAATGATTCCTTCTTCTACAGCAGCTCTTGTTGCAGCTAAAGCATCATCAACTCTGTCTTTTTTCTCTTTCATCTCTACTTCAGTAGCAGCACCTACATAAAGAACAGCTACTCCTCCAGCTAATTTAGCTAAACGTTCTTGTAATTTTTCTTTATCGTACTCTGATGTTGTTGTTTCAATTTGTGCACGTATCTGACCAACTCGTGAAGCAATTGCATCTTTGTCTCCAGCTCCATTGATAATTGTTGTATTGTCTTTATCAATTTCAATTTTCTCTGCAGTTCCCAACATATCAACTGTTGCCCCTTCAAGTGTGTAACCTCTTTCTTCAGAAATCACTTGTCCTCCTGTTAAAATTGCGATATCCTCTAACATTGCTTTTCTACGATCTCCAAATCCTGGCGCTTTTACTGCTGCGATTTTCAAAGACCCACGAATACGGTTTACTACTAAAGTAGATAATGCCTCTCCATCAATATCTTCTGCAATAATTAACAACGATTTACCTGATTGAACTACTGGCTCCAAAATCGGAAGTAATTCTTTCATGTTGGAAATTTTCTTTTCGTAAATTAATACTAAAGGATTTTCCATCTCTACAATCATTTTATCAGCATTAGTCACAAAATAAGGGGACAAATATCCTCTGTCAAATTGCATTCCTTCGACAGTTTTTACTTCTGTTTCTGTACCTTTAGCTTCTTCAACAGTAATTACTCCATCGTTACCAACAACTTTCATTGCTTCAGCAATCAATGATCCAATTGTTTCATCATTGTTTGCCGAAATAGACGCGATTTGTTTGATTTTATCATTGTCTGATCCAACCTCCTTTGAAATACTTTTTAATGTATTTACAACAGAAATTACAGCTTTGTCGATTCCTCTTTTTAAATCCATCGGATTAGCACCAGATGCAACATTTTTCATTCCTGCAGTAATAATAGCTTGAGCTAAAACAGTAGCGGTTGTTGTTCCATCCCCTGCAATATCTGCCGTTTTTGAAGCAACTTCTTTCACCATCTGAGCGCCCATATTTTCAATAGGATCTTTTAACTCAATTTCTTTAGCTACTGTAACTCCATCTTTTGTTACATGTGGTGCTCCAAATTTTTTACCAATAACAACATTTCGCCCTTTTGGTCCTAATGTAACTTTTACTGCGTTTGCTAATTTATCAACGCCACTCTTAAGCTTCTCTCTAGCTTCTACTTCAAATACGATTTCCTTTGCCATAATTTTTATTAATTAATTTTATAACGCACGGGTTAGTCACGACTAACCCATTTTTTTAAATAAATTTTAAAAAAATAATTATGAATATAATTACCCAATCACTCCATAAACATCCGCTTCCTTCATAATAAGATATTTGTTTCCATCAATCTTAATTTCAGTCCCTGAATATTGACCATACATCACTTTGTCGCCAGCTTTTAAAGTCATTGGTTCATCTTTTTTACCATTACCTACAGCTTTAATGACACCATGTAATGGTTTTTCTTTTGCAGTATCTGGAATAATAATCCCACTTGCAGTTTTTTCTTCCGCAGCAGCCGGTTCAATCAAAACGCGATCTGCTAATGGTTTAAATGATATAGACATATGTTTTAAATTTAAAGTTTCATTTTCTTTATACACTAAATTTGTGCCATGTGTATTATATGGACAATATTTCATTTTTTGACAATTATCAATAAAAAAAAATGTCAGTATGAAGGACATACTGACATTCTAAATAATGTGCTTGAATTTTTACTGCTGAGGAGCACCATTTTGTGGAGACTGTTCAGTTGGTTGTGCTTGTACAGTTTTCTTTGGAGTAGAAATAACAGTCATCGCAATACTACAAACAGCAATAACTACAGCTAATATTTTTGTGAAATTATCAATGAATTCATTTGTTTTTTGAATACCACCCAATTGTGTAGCAGATCCAAAATCAGAAGACAAACCTCCCCCTTTAGGATTTTGAATAAAAATAACAGCAATTAATAAAATACTTGCTAAAATGATAATAATAGATAATACCGCCATAACTTATGAATTTAATTTTTCTTTTAACTCTTTAATTTTTTTTACAAAGAAAGTCTTTTTTTCTGGAATTGTCAAGCATAATTGTTCATATGCTAAAATAGCTTTGGGATAATTGCCTTGTATTCCTAAAATATTAGCTAATGTTTCGGTATACTGAATGTTTTCCGAATCTAAACTTTTCTTAGCCTGCTTAATAGGTGAGTAAAATTCTTTCTTGGGTTGACTTATTTTTGGATCCTCTTGTATAAATGTGTCAATGATACTATCTGCTTTTTGACTTTTTTCTGATTTAATTTCTGAAGTAGAACCTGAACGTAACCATGAACTAAATCGCTGTTTTGATTCATTATTATTTATTTTGAATTGTTTGCTTTCGATTATTTCGATAGATTTTTCTTTCTGAATAGAAGTTTGAATTGTTTCCTTCTCATAACGTACTGGTTCAAATTCTTGTTCAAAAACTCCGGAAATTGCATTCGAAATAACATCTAAATCTAAAGATTTTTCATTATTAGTAATTGTTTCTTGTGGTTTGTTTTCTAAGTCGTTAGAGTTTTTAACGAGAATCTCAGAGTCGATTTTTTGTATTTCAATTTTAGGATTTTCACTGTCAAATAAAGAAATTTCTTTTCCTTTATTTTTTTCCTCAAATATTTCAGTAATAATTTCAACTTCAGCTTGCTCATTAAGAATTTCAAACAATCTTCCACGATCAGTAATTTTATATGCATGCTTTCCAACTTCATCTTCAAGTTCTAAGGCTTGATCCTTTGATAATGCTTTTAGGTAAAGTATAGAAAGTAATTGTGAGTATGGGTACTTTTTTGTTAGTTCATACAATACCGGTATGTCAGCCGACTTGAGTAACGATGGATTTTCAATGCGTAATGAAATATCGTGTAAATTCATACTACCAATTGGATAATAACTTATTTATAATATCTTGAACTATTTGCTTATTAATGTCTTTCAATAATTCGGTTTCTATACTCCCTAAATCTTGAGAGGAATTGTAGTCTGAAAATCTTGAGCAGGAAACCATCATTTCTTGTTCTTTTGGTGCAAGTATATGGATTTTATAATTACTATTAATTGTTAACCTGTTTTTTGCAGCATTATCTCCTGGCTGGAGAGCAATAGGTGAAATTGAATAACTAGTAATCACACCTTCAATACGAATTTCTCCACTATTTGGTGTAGTAGATAATTTTAAACGAGTATTGTTTTGTATACCATCTCTTATTTCATCGGCTAACTGTGCTGAATAACTAATTGGTGCATTTGGTGCGTTATTTTCCAAAGGACTTATAGAAAATGTTTTCCATTCCTCAGGCATTGAACCAGTATCTTTAAATGATATACTAGTTGGCCAACACGAACCTAAGGATAGTAGTATTATGATTAAACAACTAATTAACTTCATCAGGCTTGTATGTTATATTCTTTAATTTTTCGATACAATGTTCGTTCGGAAATCCCCAATTCTTCAGCAGCGTATTTTCTTTTACCTCGATGTTTTTCCAATGCTTTTTTGATCAACTCTTTCTCACGATCCTCCAATGATAATGATTCTTCAACCTCGATATGTTCATGAAAGTCTTGTTGAAACACTTCTTCACTAGAGACAAATTTTGTTCCTTCAATGGTAGGTTGATAAATATGTGTTTCTGCTTTACTTGGTGCCATTTCATTATACATGCGATTAATCATCGCAGATTGCTCCGAATTCAATTGGAAATCAGATCCCTTATTGATTAATTCATGAACTAATTTCTTTAAATCATTTAAATCACTCTTCATATCAAAGAGAAATTTGTACATGATATCACGCTCTGAAATGGATTCTTCAGATTTTGAAATAACACTTGGTAAATTCTCACTTACAACAGGTAAATAACTTTGAATGGTAATTTCGTCAATTTCTCGCTTGCTTTCTATAACTGAAATTTGCTCAACTAAGTTTTTTAATTGTCGAATATTTCCAGACCAAGTGTAATTCTCAATGACAGTCACTGCTTCTGGAGTTAATCGAATAGCTGGCATTCGGTATTTTTCAGCAAAATCATTTGCGAATTTTCTGAATAATAAATTAATATCTTCTTTACGTTGACGTAGTGCAGGTAATGAAATTGGAACAGTACTCAATCGATACAATAAATCTTCTCTGAATTTTCCTGAAGAAATAGCTCGTTGCATATTTTCATTGGTTGCTGCAACAACACGAACATTTGTTTTAATGACCTTGGAAGAACCTACACGAATAAATTCACCTGTTTCTAATACACGTAACAAACGAACTTGTGTTTGCATAGGTAATTCAGCAACTTCATCCAAAAATAATGTACCGCCATTGGCTACCTCAAAATACCCTTGACGACTACCACTTGCTCCTGTAAATGAACCTTTTTCATGCCCAAACAGTTCGGAATCAATAGTGCCTTCAGGTATTGCCCCACAGTTAACAGCTATATATTCTCCATGCTTTCGTGCACTTAATTGATGGATAACCTGAGGAATAATTTCTTTTCCCGTTCCGCTCTCACCGGTTACCAAAATGGAAATGTCAGTCGGTGCTACTTGTGCTGCGATTTCCAATGCACGATTTAATAAAGGAGAATTTCCAATAATACCAAATCGCTGCTTAATTTGTTGTAAATTCATAATTTATAAAGCTACTACTTCTCCAATTAATGTTGCAGAAGTACAGTCTGTTATCTTTACCTGTACATATGTTGCTATTGGTAAGTCTGTTTTTGGAAATACTACTTTTATATTGTTTTGATTTCGTCCAACTTGATGTTCTTCAGAACGTCTTGAAACCCCTTCAATAAGTACTTCTTGAATTTGACCGATAAATGATTGATGGGCCTGTAATGAATTATTGCGTTGTAAATCGATAATTTCTGTCAAACGAAATTTTTTCAATTCTTCTGGAACATCATCTTTAAACTTACGTTCTGCTAACGTTTTAGGCCGTTCTGAATACATGTACATATAAGCAAAGTCAAATTTCACCAGCTTCATTAATGAAAGCGTGTCTTGATGCTCTTCTTCCGTCTCTCCACAAAAACCAGTAATGATATCTGTGGAAATAGTACAATTGGGGATTATTCGATTAATAGCTGCTACTCGATCCAAAAACCACTCTCTAGTATACCCTCGATTCATACGATATAACATATCATTATTTCCAGATTGAACAGGTAAATGAATATGATTTGCAATATTAGGATAACTTGCCATTGTCTCTAGAACATCATCTGTCATATCTTTTGGATGAGAAGTGGAAAAACGAATACGTAAAAGTGGATGTATCTTCGCAACCATTTCTAATAATTCAGCAAAATTTGTAGTAGCAACATTTTCATCTTTTACCTCTCCTTTACTCGTCATGTTCCAACGGTAACTGTCTACATTTTGTCCCAACAATGTTACTTCTCTATAGCCATTGTTAAATAAAGTTGTACATTCTTCTAAAATTGTTTGAGGGTCTCTAGAACGTTCTCTCCCACGTGTAAAAGGTACTACACAAAAAGAACACATATTATCACATCCACGTGTAATACTTACAAACGAACTTACACCTTTTTCATCCAAACGAACTGGACTTATATCTGCATAGGTTTCTTCGCGAGATAATAATACGTTAACAGCCTTTTGACCACTTTCTACTGCTCCAATTAAATTTGGTAAATCTCTATATGAGTCTGGACCAGCAACAATATCAACTAATTTTTCTTCTTCCAATAAATTTTGTTTCAAACGCTCAGCCATACAACCAAGTACCCCAACAATTAGCCCAGGTTGTCTTTTCTTACGATTTTTAAAATCGTTAAGACGCATTCGAACTTTTTGTTCAGCATTTTCCCGTATAGAACACGTATTTAATAAGATAACGTCAGCTTCCAATTCATCTCGTGTAGTACTATATCCTTTTTGACTTAGTATTGAAGCAACAACCTCACTGTCAGAAAAGTTCATAGCACAACCATAACTTTCTAAAAATAATTTTTTACCATTAGAAGGGGAAGTAGTTTCAACAAGTATCGCTTCTCCTTGCCTTTTCTCATCAATGACTTTGCTCGCTCCTAAATCAATGTTGCTCATTTTATCTTTTTTTAATAGTTAACAAATTTACCAAAAAAATCAAACTGTGCCAAAATGTCAGTTAAATTTTATTTCCCTTATTTTTTAATATTTTTTTGTGTTCGGGTTAGTCGCGACTAACCCGAAAATACAACACAACTATTTGCTACAACTAATTACACTATTCTTGCTTTTTATCTCTCCAGTTTGTTTTTCAATTTTAAAACACCTT
>CANCJF010000067.1 GCA_947378245.1 Bacteroidota bacterium | reverse complement strand
CAAATCGAATTATTGACATAATAATCTGAACTTAATTGAATAGGGTCATTTATTTTTGCGGGTACACTATAAGTTTCTTCAATTATTTGTTTGGCGTTTCTTAATACTTTATCATTATATCGTCCAGTACCTTGGATATAAATTGTATCACCGTCAAGCATTCTCTTTGAATCAGTAACACTTTGTAAGAAATTTGGAGTAGGAATTTTCCCAATATTTACAAAAAAGAACAATTCAACAATTAAAAAAAGAAAAAGACAATATTTTAATAATTCTTTCATTTATATTGATTATATGTACAATTAAAATTGTTGTCAATTAAAAAAATTATCAATGAGTTGTTCCGTTATAAAATAGATGAACAAAAAACCACAGATTGTTAATATTAAAATAGATACTGATGGAAAACTAAAAAATATATCATTAATTACAGCACCTGATAATCTTGTGATTTTATCTTCTGACGACAGTAAAAACCCTGTAAACCCCTTAAATATTATCATCAACAATTTACTCAGTTTATACGCTGAAAAATTGATATTATCCCGACAATTATAGTTCTCATACTTTTAATCTTCAAATACACTGAATATTTCATCTAAAATTTTATAGATGAAAATTGCTATTACTCCTGTTACAAATAATTCACAAAAAAGTGGGGCTGATTCAATACATTTAGTAATAAGTGAAATCAACTCTGATTCATTGTTTTTTCCATTTTTTGGGAACATATTACTCAATACTAAACCTAAGATTATTACTGTGTAAATAAATTTAGCTATCAAAAAAGATATAACTCCGAAAATAATTTTTTTCATTGAGGGATTATTACATATAATTAGTACTTATTTTCCTCATTAAACAAATATTCTTCAGCACATTTTCTTGAACAATATTTGTTATCCCATCTTCTTAATTCTTCTGTAACTACTTCTTGTACAGATGTTCCTTGAGTGTAATATCCAAAACCTGTGTAAATATCCCCACACCACTGGCATTTATAAGTCTTAACTTCTTCTTCCTCAGGAGTGTTTTCAACGTATGGAACTTCCTCAATATAATCCATAGGTTCTTCTTCAGTTGCTTGCTCATTATTTACTTTAGTTTTATCTTCAGAACTTGCTATGGCTATCATTGAAAAAACAATAATCGAAGTTATTGTTATTAAATTTTTCATTTTTGTTTTCATTTTTGTTTTCATTTTTGTTTGATTTAATAATTAATATTTTTCTGAGCATCTTCTACTACAATAATCTCCATAATCATAGTCGCAATCTTTCTTCCAATAGGTACGAATAATCTTATTTTCTTTATCGATATAATCCCAATCTATTGTACTAGCAAATAATGCGGTACCAAAACCAGCTTCAGTGTTACCAGCTAACACTTCCATTTCAAACTCATCAGGATGTTCGACATAACTAACGTCGTCTGCATAATACGTTTCTCCGCACCAATCACAAGATTTAGAACATTCTGATATTTCAGCGTTTGGTTTGTAGCTATGGTATAACGTCCAACCTTCTACTTCTTCTTGTGATTCATAATTTGAATAAGCGTCCCCTTCATCAGCTTCCATTTGATTGTTTGTAACTTCTTCAGATGTTTCGTTTGATTTATCATCTGAACTTGCTATTGCAATTATTGAAAAAACAATAAACGATGATATAGTTATTAAATTTTTCATTGGTAGTATTCTAATCTTGATAATTAGGTTTTATTTTTGCTACAATAAACATCGGTTGCACATTTTTTGGATTGTCTTATTTTAAAAAAAAGGCATTTTAGTATTGTCAGGATAGCATTTTTGACAACGGTATGAACCAAATCCATCATCTACCATCTGAGTATTGTGAATTGGGCAAACATATTCGCTGTTTGTTACATCTTCTGATGATTCACTCGATTTATCGTCAGAACTTGCAATAGCAATTATTGAAAAAACAATAATCATTGTTATTGTAAGGAAATGTTTCATACTTTTCGTTTTTAAATTTTAATTTGTTGTTGTATTACTCCATTCGTGTTTTGATTTTCCTTGGCAAGCTACTTCACAAAAAGTCATACACTTTGGTTCAGTTTCTTCAATCGATATTTCAACACCACAATTATTACATTTAAAAGTATTATAACCCTTTCTACCTGCATTATACCAAAGATGTCCATCTATAAGATTATTACAACTCTCTTTAATATCTTTATTATCAGGAAATAATATATCGTTAGAACCTTCAACCACAAGTCCACAATTTCGACAAATTGAAACTTGTTCGCTTGAACCAATTTTTTCACGTTTTCCAACGTTGGACTTATCATCATTACTTGCAACTGCAATGATTGCAAAAACAATAATCGTAGTTATTGTCATTAAATTTTTCATTTTCTGTTTCATCGTTGTTTGGTTTTAAACTTTAACTCTTATTACTTATTAAATTGTTTATTATTATCGAAGAGAATCCAAATAAAAAATAGATTATGACATCTAATATATCCCCTGTTCCTTTTAAAATGTCATTAAATTGAAGAATCTCAAAAATGACAAAACATAAACCTAAAATGATAAACCAAAATATATTGATTTCTCTATTCCAAATTATTAAAATAGTTGCGGTAAAGGAATAAGCCCATAAACCATCGGGAATGTAATTTGAAATATAATTAGGTAATAGATGAAATTTATCTCCAATGTAAATGAGAACCCCAAGTAAAATAGGGAGTATTACATTTATTATTACATAAATTTTATTCTTTACCAAATTTTAGTTTATTGAACGTAACATAATATTTTAGAGGCAATCAACTCTTATTAAGTTGTTTTTTATATATCGTCAGGATTTACTCTTATAGTTTGAGTTCCACCTTTGGAGTCCTGTGGAGTCGGTTCTATTCCATAAGATTGTTCAGGAGTTAAATTATCAGGCTGATTATTTAAACTAATCCTACCTTTATACAAATTAGTAATCTCTTGTTGAGTTAATACTCTGTTATAAATAGATAAATCATCTATTCCACCGTTTAATTTTGATGATTGTTCTTTATTAGACCCTATTAATATTGCTTTAATATCATAATCAATTGGTTGATTGTTCCAAGTTGAACCTTTGTAAATTGTTACTCCATTTAAATATAATTCAATATTATCGTTGTCATAAACTGCTATTATATTTAACCAATTTAAAAATCCGATTGATTTATTTGTTATGATTGATTTGTGGGAAAATCCATCGTTAATTACTAATTCATTAGGGGATGAAATTCCTGATTTGTTTAACGCGATTGTGTTGTTTAGATAAATTATTTGTTGATTTTCCTCTAAATCAATTAGATTTACCCAAATTGAATATGTTAATTGATTATTACTAAAGGTTTCTTTAGGGATTGAATTTATTTTAATGGTATTGTTTACACCATCGAAATAAAAAGCACTATTCTCATTTCCATTTCTATCGCTAATCAATGTTTCCACATTAACTTCAACTTTATTTCCATTCCCACTTTCATCATTGGCATTACCATTAAATGGCCACCAACCAACAAGACCATTTGTAGGAATGTAGTTTGGAACATTTTGGCCAAAACTAGAAGTGACAATAAATAAAATTGCCAACATCATTACACCGTAATTTTTCATCATAGATTAAATAACTTAACCTACTCCGTCCCTAAGCAGTTTGTATATACAATAAAAAGAAAGCGTGGGACGTTACTATTACTTGTAAACAGAGGTCCGACCAAGAACCCACCAAACAAAGCAAAGCAACGCCCACGCCTATAACGTGAGCGTTTTACTACTGCTCCCTGTTTGGTAAAGAAAATATGGTCGGTTTCTGTTACAGGAATTCTAGCAAACGCTATTTTTTCAATAAATTACTCTCGTTTGAGGTTTCTACAAAACTATTAATTAAAAATTCTATTCGCAAAATTTATTATTAAATAAACTTTAAGAATCATTTTCTCTGTTCTTATAGTTGTTAATTAAAAAGACCATATGGACTTTTTGACTAATTAATCATTCAATTAATTCACGACATTAAAATCATTCAAATAAATGGTTTTATTTTATTATTTGAATGGTAAATTAACTATATTAAAAGCGTCAATTATGTGAAACATTAAATTGAATGGTTATGAAAAGGGTGGTATTATTAAATCGTGTCTCAACAACTTCACAATCTACTGAACGACAATTGAGAGATTTGACGGGATTGTGTAATAACAAACATTGGAACATCATTAGAGTTTTTGATGAAATTGGTAGCGGATATAAATCAAATGAGGAACGACAAATTCTTAATGAAATGATAGATTATTGTCTGTCTGATAAGATTGATATGGTGGTTGTAAGTGAATTGTCGCGTTTAGGACGAAATACTTCTGAAGTATTATCCTTAATCAATAGATTAAATGAAAATAAAATCTCATTATTCATTCAAATGAATAATATTGAAACTCTTGACGATGAAAGAAAACCAAATCCATTAACAATGTTTATGTTATCAATTCTATCATCTGTTAATCAAATGGAGAAAAATATTACCTTAAATAGGATGAATAGTGGTAGAGAAAACTACAAAATAAATGGTGGGAAACTTGGTAGGAAACAAGGAAGTATAATTCCCGTTGAAGAAAAACTTAAACAACATCAGGATATTTTAGATTATTTGAAAAAGGGATACAAATATGAGGATATTGTCAAACTTACAGGCAAATCATTATCTACAATACAAAGAATAAATAAGTTAACTTCTGTTGTCTCCAAAAACTGAAAATCCACTCTCCAACGAAAAAACATCACCCAAAAACTCATTGAGATTAATATCACTATTTTCTAACACTTGAAGTTTGAAGTTTGGGATGATTTTCTTAATCCTAAATTTCAATTCAAGTTCATTGATTTTGGAGTCGGTAGAGATAAAAATTATTATACGCACAAACTCTTGTGTGATATTGTATCGGTAGAAACCATCGTTTTTTCCATCCATTGATAAAGACCCCCACCATTCTCTATTATTATACCTACCTGCAAGTGAGTTTTTGTTATTGGTTAATTTCTTAAAGAAATTACTTACAGACAAATTATATTTATAAAAGGTATCAAAATCAAAGGTTAAATTCAATATAACGGAGTTCTTATTTTTTGATAGGTTTTCAGTGATGATTTTCTCCGAATTATATTCGTCCAAAATCTTTTTAATTAGTCTTGTTGTTTTTCTCATAGTTCTTCAATCAGAATCATTTTTAGTTTATCCATTGGAGAAAACACTTCTAAGAAATAATCGGGAGTGTTACCAATATTTTGTTGTTGGAAAACTTCAACGACATTTAATTCTTCATTTAATTTTTTTGATTGAATTAATTTATCATTACTAATGTAAATCCCTCCATTTATAATTTCATTATGAAATGCTTCTTTAGAATGGTTATATGTCTCAATATCATAATAATGAATAACCCTGTTTTTTAGTTGAGTATATTTTTCTGTCATAACTTCACGTGTAAGTTTAAATTTATTTTGTTTGTATTGCATCAATTGAATAAGTGTTAATCCTAATTCAAGTTTAATAGGTGTTGTTGCTATAAATTGATTGAACTCACTATTAATAGTTCCCAGCAAATAAAGGTCTTTTATATCCTAATATATTGATTAAAATCACCAATATCATTTCTTTTTCCGTTTAATTCCCAATCAATTATGGGACATTTTAACAAATCCTGAAATGAACTTAAATCTACATTGTTACGATTCAAATAGGCTATTTTTTCCTCGGTATACATATCTTCATAATATTCAACCTCAATCTTGTCAAGTAGGTTATGGTGTCTGAAAATAAAGGATGGTCTATTTACATAATCACTATTTATTTTATTGTCATTCTTATCGTCATTAGAAAAAACCTTATCAAAAGTTTCATCGGAAAATAGGTAGGGGAATTCCTGTATTCTGTAACACTTTATTGATAAATAAGGAACAACCTCATCGTTAAAATAATCTACTTGGATAGTTAAGATATATTTGATTTTGCTGTCAAATTCGAAATGTGATTCAATCAATGTCTTAACAGAGTTGAGATTGAAAAGACCTATACCATATTCATCGCCTTTGATTATAAGTTCGTTTTTTTTTATTGTAATTGGGTATTTGATTTTTTTTTCTTGAAGTATCATCAGATTTAATTTTCTGTATGCTTCTTGACAAAGTGCATCTTCATTTGTAGTCCTACAGTTTATATCAATTTCAATAATTTTTTCATTATTTATTTCTACCTCATTGAAGTCCATTTTATCCGTGTAAGTTTCTCTTCTCATAACTAAACCTTTTAGTTATAAATAGTTTGAAAATCTATTAAGTCAAATTATAGAGAAAAAAATGATAAAATTTTTTTTTGACATTTCTGAAAACCCCATTACCTAAAGTATTATGCCCAACTAATTTTAGGTTTACTTAGGGAGGACGGTAGGGGGATACGACTCAATAATTTATTAGGGGGGGAGGAGAAGGGTCTACCCCCTAACCTTATCCCTACAGTCACATTTTTTAAAAATTATTTTATTGGAACTACCAATCTTGGATACATATACATCATCCTTACTACTGATTTGTCGCATTAATTTTTCGTCGTTAAATAAATCTAATGTCTTTGATACAGCCTGCAAGATTTCTTTTTTACTTCTATAGTCTTTGATGTCTAATATTACTTCCATTTTTCTTATGTTTATATATAAGTATCGCAGACTTCCCATAAGAGTTCTATGAAGATGAAATAAAAAGGTTCAAATGGACTTTTTATCCTATAAAGTTGGTTGAGAAATTAAAGAGGGAAAATAAAATGTTTTTACAAGATGTTTTTACAAAAACCGATAAAACACTAAAAAACAAGTGTTTTATCGGTGGTTTTTGTGGAGCTGGAGGGGGTTGAACCCTCGTCCAAACATAGAATTTTCAAGGCTTCTACATGTTTAGTTTTTGATTAATTTTCGATTGTACCACGGACAAAAACACCCAAAACACAACTTATCTTCTGTTGTCTCATGCCTTCCACGAAGTAAGGTTGGCACCAGTCTTAAATGAATGATTCTCCCGAGTTCCATGCCTAAAAGACGGAGGCAGCGGAGGGAGAACTTGTTCCGCCTACTATGATTCAGCTGGAATTAAGCTTTATCTATCTAATAGATTAAGCAGCAAGTGCGTATGACGTGTTGTCAATTATAGTTCGAGACAGGATATTAAAGAGCTCCACCTCAACGCTCTACATGCTTACACTTGACTATCGCTTATGCTGTCAAATCCAATACAGCCCCAGTATTATATGGTAAAGTTACAAAGAAAGATTCGATATTCAAAAAAATACTTGAAACACGAGACTTCAGACATCAGACCTCAGACATTAGAGGCTAGATTTAAGACATTGGACTTTATTTATCAACCGTTAGATATTTGTTAAACACAAAGTCTAAGGTCTAGAGTCTAAGGTCTTAATAAAAATACCTGATTTAAGGTAGGAAAAACCCAAAGAATAGTTGGTATATTTACAACAAAATCTTCAATACTACGATTATGGAAATTTTCGATATTAACAATTTAAACGATCGTTTACCTGAAATAAAGACTTCATTTCAAGCGAAAAAGCCATTTCGTTATGTTGCTATTGATAATTTCTTACCGGAAGCTATCGCAAACCAAATACACGATAATTATCCTACGGTTAACTTAGGTGAATGGGATGGTACGACCTATCTTGATCAAAAAAATAAATTCCAAAAATCAAAGTTTGAAGCAGGTTCTTTCATGCAAGAGGTATTCGATCAATTGAACGGAACCGTTTTTTGTGAATGGTTGGATCGCTTAGCTGAATTTGAAGAGCCATTAATGGGCGATGCAGATTTATTTGGAGGAGGACTTCACCAATCGGTAAATGGAGCATTTTTAAATGTACACGTAGATTATAACATTCATCCGAAAACAAAATACCACCGTCGTTTAAACGCGATTATCTATCTAAATAAAAATTGGAAAGAAGAATACCAAGGACATAATGAATTGTGGGACTTTACCGACGGAAAGAAAGTGATGTTGGATCGTGTAGCGCCAATTTTTAACCGTTGTGTAATTTTTGAAACCAACGAAATTTCTTTCCATGGCCACCCTACTCCATTAAATACACCCGAAGGAGTTACTCGCAAATCCTTAGCTACCTACTATTATACAAAAGATCGTCCTGAGCACGAAAAGGCTGCGGACCATAATACCATTTACAAGAATACGGAAGGGTCTTTTGGTCAATGGAAACGCTTTGTCGCAGGAGTAAAAGCATTTGCGGAACGTACTTTTAAAAAGTGACGAGTGACGTAGTGACGAGTGAAGCTAAGATTTGAGATAATTTTAGCTTCAATTTTCAAATTACCTCCTTTTCAAATTTTCAAATTAGTATTTTTGCAGTAATGCAGAAAAAACATATACTTTTTGTTTCTTATGACGGAATGACGGATTCCTTGGGTCAATCGCAAGTATTGCCTTATATTCGTGAAATTTCCAAAAAAGGCTATCGTTATACCTTGATAAGTTTTGAGAAAGACCATCGTTACAAGCAACATCATAAGACCATCGAACAAATCTGTGCAAATTCTGAAGTAGACTGGATTCCTATTTCCTATTCAGGAAGTATTCCTATTATTTCAACGATATGGAATGTATATCGTTTGAAAAAAGAGGTGTTTAAATTACATAGGCGTCGTCCGATTGATTTGTTCCATAGCCGTAGTCATGTTCCATCCTTAGCTGCACATGCATTATTTCAGAAGAAAAACGTGCCATTTTTGTTTGACATGCGTGGTTTTTGGGCAGATGAACGTGTGGATGGAAAAGTTTGGGATTTAGGAAACCCTGTTTTTAAAAAGGTATACGAATTCTTCAAACGAAAAGAAATCGAATTCCTTATTGATGCTGGAGCTATTGTTTCACTGACTGAAAATGGGAAAAAAGAAATTTTATCTTGGCAACACAAACATACAACACCACAGGCGTTACGTGATAAACAGTTGGATATTTCTGTTATCCCTTGTTGTGTAGATACGGAATTATTTAACCCTGCCAAAATATCACCCTTACGACAAGAAGAAATACGAAGTTCCTTGGATATTCATTCTGAGCATTTTGTTTTAGGATATGTTGGATCTATTGGAACCTGGTATATGTTGCCTGAAATGTTAGATTTCTTCAAGGTTCTAGAACTATCAAATCCACATGCGATCTTTTTATTTGTGAGTAATGAAGGAGATAAAATCAAAGAATTAGTAGCTCAAAAAGGAATCTCAGCATCTAAAATTCGTGTGGTTTCTTGTTTACATAGTCAAGTAGCGAGTTATATTTCATTGTTTAGCGTTTCGATTTATTTTATTATTCCTGCTTATTCAAAGAAAGCGTCCTCTCCTACCAAACAAGCGGAGTTAATGTCTATGGGTATTCCTGTTATTTGTAACTCAGGCGTTGGCGACTCTGACCTAATCGTTCAAAAATACAATGCAGGTTGGGTGGTTGAAGATTTTACAAAAGAAAATTACCAAAAGGTAATCACTCAAATTACGGAAAGTGATTTCTCTGAATTTGAAGATTTATCAACTAGTTGCAAAGAAATTTTTCAATTGGAGAGGGGTGCTGAAATTTTTGAAGAAACGTATCGAAGAATATTAGGATGATGTTATACTTATTAAATAGATTCAATTTTCTCCTTCCTAAATTAATGCACATATATGCAACCTTCTTTTCAT
This sequence comes from Bacteroidota bacterium, assembly GCA_947378245.1. GTDB lineage: Bacteria > Bacteroidota > Bacteroidia > Flavobacteriales_D > Crocinitomicaceae > CANHVK01. The sequence goes on along the minus strand of CANCJF010000067.1, from coordinate 5,979 downwards.
TATTAAAAAATAAGAAAAAAAACAGTAGTAATATTTCAATAATAAATACCTACGATATAGGAGGGGGAGCTGCAAAAATTGCTTATCAACTTCTCCACAACCCCATAAATAATTTTGATTTTCAACTTTTTGTTAAATATAAAAAAACCGAAGAGAGTCATGTAATTATTTTAAAAGAACCAAATTTAAATCGAATTACTCGTTGGTTTTTGGAAATGGAAAGATTCGGTGATTGGTTGGATTTTTCAAAAACAAATGCTCTCAATTTACTTACTTCAGATTTTTACAATCAGTCGAAAATAATTCATTTACACAATTTACATGGCGGATATTTTTCATACGCATCTCTTCCAGCACTTGTATCTTCCAAAAAAGTCGTCTGGACTTTACATGACGACCATTTGCTAACAGGACATTGCGCTTCATCATTGAGTTGTGAAAATTGGAAAAAAGGGTGTGGAAATTGTCCAGATTTAAGTATCTACCCTCCCATTAAAAATGACAACACAAAAAATCTTTTTATAGAAAAACAAAAAGTTTTAAAAAAGATACAACCTACAATCGTCTGCCCTTCAGAGTGGTTGAAGAAAAAAATAGAATTCTCTCATCCATTTTTAAAAGATGTAAGAGTTATTAATAATGGTGTAGACACTGATTTATACAAACCACTAAATAAAAATGTAATTAGAGAAAAATACAATATTGATCAAGACGCATTAATCATTGTTTTTGCAGCAGAATTATCATTAAAAAATCCTTTTAAAGGTGGAAAAACTGCCATTGAAACTTTTCAACTATTAAAAAATAAAAACGTACATTTCATTTCGATAGGAAGTCAAACCGAAAAAATTTCAGATAATCATATCGTTTTTGATTACATTAAAGATGAATTCTTATTAGCTGAATTATATGGACTATCAGACCTACTCATATATCCATCCTGGTCTGATAATTTTCCTTTAGTAATCCTCGAAGCTATGGCGTGTGGAACACCAGTCATTGGATCAAATGTAGGTGGAATTCCAGAAATAATTATTGAAAATGTAAATGGGTATTTAATCTCTGATTATAAAAACCCTCATAAATACGTAGAAAAAATAGAAAAATATTTGGAATTAAGTCTAAACGAAAAAATAGAATTATCGACTAGTACACGAGAAAATGTACTTACTAAATACAAGATTGAAAAAATGTATGACACATACAATCAACTATATAAAGAACTTGCATAAATAAAATGAGTCAGTCCCCATTATTATCAATCATTACAATTGTTCTGAATAATGTAAAATACATTGAAAAAACAATTCAGAATTATTTAGAGCAACAATGCTCTGAAAGCGAACTAGTCATTGTTGATGGAGGGAGTGCTGATGGAACTGTAGAAATCATCGAAAAATATGGAAATAGTGCAAAAAATATCCGATGGATTTCTGAAAAAGATCGAGGTCAATCAGATGCAATGAACAAAGGGCTAAATTTAGCGCAAGGAGATTATGTTAGTTTCTTAAATTCAGATGATTACTACTCGGATAATGCGTTAAATACAGCAGTAGAAATACTACAATCAAATCCAAAAATTGATTTTCTAGTCGGCAATTGTAATGTTTGGGATCAGGACAATCAATTAGTATATATCAACAAACCTCTTAAACCAACAACACAAAATCTTTTGATTGGGAGGTATATCCCCGTAAATCCTGCCGCTTATTTTTACCGAAAATCTCTCCACGAATTGACCGGAGGTTATGCGATTTCGAACCATTATAATATGGATATTGAGTTTTTACTGTTAGCCTCTCGTGTAACAAAACTAAACTATGTACCCATCATTTTTGGAAATTTTAGGTTATTACCGGAAGCAAAAACAGGAAGTGATTCAATCGCTGGTTTGTTAGAAAAACGTAAACAAGAATTATTTGATACGTATTTAAAACAATTTGGCTTATTAATGCAAATAAGTGTTCATATATTAAGATTAACGATAAAAATAAGCGCAAAATATAAAGCAATTTCTTCCAAAATATTCGACAAATTGAACTATGAATTTGGTAAAATAACTCAAATAAAATAAACCACGTGCAACCTAAATTCTCCATTATACTTCCTGTTTATAATCGTGAAAAAACTATTCAACGTGCATTAGATAGTCTATTAACTCAAACATTTTCAGATTTTGAAATTATTGTTATTAATGATGCCTCTACAGATAACACTGTTGTTGTAGTTCAACAAAATCAGGATGAACGAATTAAGCTAATTCAAAATAAAAATAACTTAGAACGTTGTGTATCTAGAAACATAGGAATACAAAACGCTAAGGGACAATACATTTGTTTTTTAGATAGTGATGACTACCATCTGCCTACTCATCTTGAAATACTCAATGACCAACTAATCAAAGATGATCACCCTAAATCTTTTTATTTCACAAATGCATGGAATCAAAATTTTGAAGGTGAATTATCAGAGAGAATTTGTCCAACATTTATCAATTTTAATCCTTACTTCTATTTTTTAACATATACTGTAAATCCTCAACGTTGGTGTGTACATTCGGAAATTTTCAAACAAGTACAATTCGATCCAAATGTCATTATTTGTGAAGATATGGATACAAGCTTGAGAATAGCACAAGCAGGTTTTCAAATTAAACAAATCGAAATTCGCTCAACCGTGTATGTTGCTTATGAAGAAAGTTTTACCTATGGTGATCCAAAAAAAGCAGAAAAGGAATTCAAATACCTATCTATCATTTTTTCGAAAGATATACTAAAAAAACACTTGCCTAGAAAAGCAAAAAATAAGCTCATCAGCATGTGTTACTATAATTTTACATTACATCAAGAACGCTATCGTTTTTTTCAACTTTTGCGTTTTGCAATACTAGCTTTTTTATATTATCCGAAAGGATATAATCACAACGCGAACAAAACAATGTTTGTAATTATACTTTATAAAACTCCTATCTTAGGAAGTTTGGTAAAATGGACCATTCAAAAAATTAAAGGAAATTAATCGAATGAAATACGCAACATCACTTCCTGACAATTTCAATACTCTTGATAAAAAACACCAATCTTGGTATCTCAAAAAACAACATTATTCACTTGGGAAACTCAAGCAAAAAACATTAAATAATGTATTTGTATCAACCAGTGGTGTCATCATTCACAGATTACGTATTCCTTTGAAATCTGCCGAAAATCTTATTGGCACCTACGATTACACTTTTTATTATAAACATTGGAGAAAAGCCATCGAACAATTTGCGGTTTGTAAATTTGGGAAAAGCTTAAACGCTATACGTATTACCGAAAACGATTCACTCTATTTCTCTATACAAACACCTTGGTTTGGTTATTTTTCTTGGATGACGACTTATATTCCTCGATTAATAAAGATTCATCAAAGTCATCCAAATGCAATTCTATTAGTTCCTGAAGAGTGGAAAACAATCGCCTATGTTCAAGAATCGTTGGCATTTTTTCCAGAATTAAATACGAAGTTGATTCCTTCGAATCACCATATTTTTGTGAAACACTATTTATTGCAACAAATTAGACCCTGGACTTCTAAATTTTACCCAGAAGATTTAAATTTTTCCAAGCAATTATTTTTGGGGAATACGGAAGTTATCCCACCCCAAAAGCGAATCTACATTTCAAGAAAATTATCCAAACGAAGAAAGATTGTAAATGAACTTGAATTAGAGGAACTTTTGTCAAACTATGGGTTTGAATCTGTCTTTTTAGAAAATTTATCGGTACAAGAACAAGCAAAATTAATGCATGAATCTGAAATTGTTATCTCACTTCACGGTGCAGGTTTAACGAATTGTATGTTTATGCAACCAAGTTCAACTCTCATCGAGATTATTCCAACGGTTGAAAAATTAAAAGATTTTAGATTCCCATTTTGGAGAATCAGTTCAAGCGGGAAATTGCACTATTTTGCATTGTTTAGTGAAACTATCAATCAAAATGAAAGCGACATCTATGATCGTGATACAATAATCAATATTGAACAACTATCTAGCATTTTTAAGCAAATCACTTTGATTAAAGCGTAAAATAACTAACTTTATTCGTTATAAGATTACTAAAAATCATAGTAAACATTGAAAAGAAGATGAAAATTGCAATTATAACAGGTGCAGGGGGATTAATTGGTAGTGAGTGTGTTGATTTTTTAGCTGATAAATTTGACAAAATAATCGGTATAGATAACAATTTACGTTCTTACTTTTTTGGAGAAGAAAGTTCTACCAATTGGAATATCAAACGACTACAAGATAGCCATTCAAATTTTGAACATATTAATTGTGATATCAGAAATTATGAAGGTTTAGAAAAGATTTTCGCAAACTATAATAACGATATTTCTTTAGTAATTCATGCTGCTGCACAACCAAGTCATGACTGGGCTGCGAATGAACCTATCACAGACTTTACAGTGAATGCAAATGGTACGCTTAATTTATTAGAATTAACACGTCTTCATAGCAATAAAGCAGTGTTTATTTTTACATCTACAAACAAGGTTTATGGTGACACTCCTAATTTCTTACCGTTAGTTGAATTAGATAAACGTTGGGAAATAGACGAATCACATGCATTCTTTCAACATGGAATTGATGAGAGCATGAGCATTGACCAAACGAAACATTCACTATTTGGAGCGAGTAAAGTTGCTGCAGATGTTCTTGTACAAGAATATGGTAGATATTTTGGAATGCATACAGGTGTTTTTAGAGGAGGTTGTCTTACTGGCCCGAATCATTCAGGCGCTAAACTTCATGGATTCTTATCGTACCTCATGAAATGTACAATAACGAAAGAAGCCTATACCATTTTTGGGTATAAAGGAAAACAAGTCAGAGATAATATCCATAGTCATGATTTAGTGAATATGTTTTGGCACTTTTATCAAGCTCCGAAATCTGGTGAGGTATATAATGCAGGTGGAGGAAGATTCTCTAATTGTAGTATGTTGGAAGCTATCGATTTATGTGAGGAAATCACAGGTAATAAATTAACATTTTCCTATTCTGAAACAAATAGAATCGGAGATCACATTTGGTATATTAGTGATGTTACAAAATTTAAAAATCATTACCCAGCTTGGAATTGGCAGTATGACTTAAAAGAAACAATGACCGAAATTTACTCAGGTATTAAATCAAGATATTAACATGGAAGTAAAACCAGATATAACCGTTTTTTATCCAGTCTACAACGATGAAAATACAGTAGAATCACTTACTCGTAAGGCAATAAAAGTACTTGAAGATGTGGCAAACAATTACGAAATCATCATTGTAAATGATGGTAGTCCAGATCGTTCAGGAGAAATAGCAGACCGTTTAGTTGAAGAATTTCCGTTTGTAAAAGTGGTTCATCACCCGAAAAATCAAGGCTATGGTGCTGCAATACAAAGCGGATTTAGACATGCACAATATAAATGGGTATGTTTTACGGATGGTGATGATGAATACGACATAGAAGATTTACGTAAGTTAATTAAATTGAAAGATTTTTACGATTTGATTATCACTTTTAGGTATGTAAAACTATACTCTAACATGCGTATTTTTATTTCTGCTATGTATAATAAAATATTTCGATGGGTATTCCGCACAAACTATCGAGATATTAGTACAGGTTTGAGATTTATGAATTTAGATATATACAATGAACTTAAATTAATTTCTGACAGTCCGTTCATTGGCGCTGAAATAACGCTTAGAACCATGTTAAAAGGATATCGAGTTGGCGAGATGGGGATACAAACATTTCCAAGAGTGATAGGTTCTGGTTCTTCTACTTCTTTCAAAAACATCATGAAAACGATCAAAGACATGCGAAAAGTATATTCCGATATATTTTCTCCTGAATATGATTTACCTAAAAATAGAAATAGAAAATGATCCATTTGTTTTCTTGGTTTAAAAAATATTTCAACTATTTTTTTGCGTCG
>CANCJF010000066.1 GCA_947378245.1 Bacteroidota bacterium | reverse complement strand
AATACCTTTATCATTATACTTTCATAATGATATTCCTAACCCGAAAACAAAAGATTCCATAACACACCTTAATTATTTAGAAACTTATATTGGTTACAATCAAATGTTAAACATTTACACGTCTAATTATTCTAAAGGATTAATAAATGATAAAAAAATAGAAGCTGAAAATGAAATATCAAACTTCTTCAAACAAAATCTTCAAAAGGGGAAAAAGGATTTAGATGAATTTTTACAATTATTAGAAATTGAATTAGCACTTGGAACTTCCTTTGAACTCATTTTTAAGGGATATGCAAGTCCACTTGCTCAAACTGATTATAATAAATTTTTAAGTAAACGTAGAATAAGTTCAGTCAGGAATTACATCGCATTTTACAAAAATGGAATACTGTTAAAGTATTTAATTCCACAAGCAAACGAAAAAGCAAAATTAACCTTTCGAGAAGAACCATTCGGCGAATATAAATCTGATGTACTAGTAAGTGATAATCCTTATGATCTAAGAAATTCAGTATATTCAAAAAAAGCTGCACTTGAACGAAAAGTTGAAATTATAGGTTTTAGAGTATTATAATCTATCAACTTTTTCTATATTTATAATTATGGAAAAACCTAAAAGAATATTATTTCTTGATCTGATGCGTGTATTAGCGTTATTTATGATGATTCAAGGTCATACTACCTATGATTTTCTAGATTTAACTATTCGAGATGGGCATAGTACAGGTATAAAAATATGGACCATGCTTAGAGGTTATACCGCTCCATTTTTCATGATGGTTTCAGGTGCAGTATTTACCTTTTTGATGCTATCTCAAGAACAAGAAGATGGATCAAATCCACGTGTAAAAGCTGGTATAAATCGAATATTCACTTTATTATTTTGGGGATATCTATTAAATTTTCCAATTTATGAAATAAGCCAAATATTTACTTCAGAAGGATTGAATCATTTTTTATCTGTAAGTATAGGGGAAACATTTTTTACAATTTTATGGATTTCAGTTTCAATCTATATATATAAACTAATCACTAATAAAGAAGCTGTTTATCAAGACAATGTAATAAAAAACTTATTTAGAGAAGGAGCGTTAAAGCATATCAGATTTAGAGAAGCATTATTTAATAAACAATACTTTGAAGAAGAAGATAAGAAACGTAGATTATTTACTTCAGTATTCTGGGGGGTAATAATAAGCATCCCATTTTTGATCATTTCAAACGTTTTAACGCTCGAAGAGAAGCAAAGAGCATTGAGAGTTGATGTATTACATATTATAGCATTAGGATTACTTACAATTATGTTTGTATACTTTATATCTAGGCACAAGAAATGGGTTATGACGACCATATACTTTATCTTGATGCTTGTAATCATCTCTTCATTTCCTTTGTTGAACAATGTAGATCTTTCACATCTTCCAATTTTCGTTGCACCCTATTTAAATGATTTTGAAACTAAATCAATGTTTCCATTAACACCCTGGCTAGCCTATATTTTCGCAGGTGCATTATTAGGACTATGGTTGAATTATGAAATTAAAAAACCAAATTTTGAAAAAATCATTGGAATTAAATTAGCATTTGTAGGATTAGGATTTATTTTTCTATCTGAAATAGGTAATCATTTTGAAATGTACTACTATGGAAAAAGTTACTTTTGGCACGACAGTCCAAATTTAATTTATCATCGCATTGGAATAGTCATAACCATAGGTTCCTTAATGGCCTTTTTAAGTTTAATTGTAACTGATTTGCCAAAATTCATGAAACAAATGAGTAGAAATACGCTTTGGTTATATGTTGGACACCTAATTATAATCTATCAATTTGTAAAACCAATTATTGGTTATAAAACTAGATTTAACGTACCTATTACGTTAGTGTGTATCACCATGATGTTTATATTAATGTATTTACAAACACGAATAATACTCTACGTTCAAAAGAATAATGGTTATCGAGAAACGATTAAAAAATTCATCACGAAAAGTAAATAAGGTTAATTATTGCTCACTAATCCTCTCTGCAATCGAAAATAATTCATCAGAATCTAAGTTTAACTTTGGCGAAGAAAAATTCATGTCTGATAAGGAATTGATTGGAATTAAGTGTATATGAGCATGAGGCACTTCTAAACCTATTACAGTCACTCCAACCTTTTGACAAGGGAATGCTAATTTAATTTTATGAGCGACTTCTTTACTGAAGATCATCATTTTACCTAATAAATCATCTTCGATATCAAAAATATAATCTATTTCAATCTTTGGAATTACTAACACATGACCTTTAGCTAAAGGTTGAATATCCAAAAAAGCAATAAAATCATTGTTTTCAGCAACTTTATAACAAGGAATTTCACCGTTAATAATTTTAGAAAAAATTGTAGCCATTATCTAGAAATATCCATTATTTCAAACTGAATGATACCATTTGGTGTAGTTACATCAGCAATTTCACCTAATTTTTTCCCTAATAAACCTTTTCCAATCGGAGAATCAATAGAAATCTTTTTCGCTTTTAGATCTGCTTCATTTTCTGCAACTATTGTATATTGCATTTCCATACCATTAGAAACATTTTTTATTCTAACTTTAGATAATATAAATACCTTAGATGTATCGATAGTAGATTCATCGATGATTCGAGCATTCGCTAATATTCCTTCCATTTTAGAAATTTTCATCTCTAATAATCCTTGAGCCTCTTTAGCAGCATCATATTCAGCATTTTCAGATAAATCACCTTTATCTCTAGCCTCTGCGATTTGATCTGAAATAGAAGGACGCATTACAGTTTTCATTTCGTGTAATTCATCACGTAATTTCTTTAACCCTTCTTCTGTGTAATATGTAATTTGTGACATATGTAGAAATTATATAAAAAACGAAGAGAGTCTAATGACTCTCTTCGCATATAAAAATAAAATTATTTTAAACTAATAGAAATACCAAAAGTGTGAATTAATCCAAATGGATTAGACATTCTAACAGCATACTCTAAACCAACAGCCGTCTCCTTTTTAACACCCTCAACCGTAGTTTTTCTAGAAATTAAATCAACAGACATCCCTGCAGTTACACCTGTTAATGCATTCGTTCTATTATCACTACTTAATAGATTATTTTCATAAACATATCCACCTCTAAGATTGAACGCTGCAAAGCCAGTATTAAATAAATAATCCAAACCAAAACGATATTGATCGTTTGAAAAAGAATTTGCTGTAAAAGCAAACGCTGCTGTTAATTTATTTTTTGAAGTAGTATCATTCAAGACATCATATGAAACACCCATAGACATCATTGAAGGCAATTCATATTTTTGAGAAATTTGCTCTCTTGTTACTAATTCTGTTAATGAAGGTATTGTTACTTGAGATCTAAATCCATCTCCACCCATCGTCATTGGTGAACCAACATTTTTCAAGGTAATACCCATTTTCAATCTGTCCAATTTACCAGTAACATATTTAATACCCGCATCAATAGCAATACCCGTAGAACTTACATTTGAAATAGATTCAGATAGCACTTTAAAATTAATCCCTCCAGAAATTGCAGTTGTAAATGATTTAGCATACCCAAGATTTATGATAGACATTTTTGGGGAAAATGTACCAATTCCACCATCAGGATTGTCAGCTGTAGTAATCGCTAAACTTCCAAAACTTAAAGACTGTACACTTAATGCTAACACACTTGAAGAACTTATACGTTGAGCAATACCTGCGCTATAAAAAGGGATTCCTGCACTTCCTAACCAATTCGTGAAATTAAATTTCAACTGTGTTTTATCTGTTTGAGCTAATCCAGCAATATTAGTAAATGTAGCTTCTAATCCCATTGAATTTGCAACATTGGCATCACCTAAAGCAGAAGAACGGCTCCAAGGATTAATTAACAATTGTGTTGCTCCAGCAGAACCAGAACGATCTTCATTACCAGCAAAAATAAAACTCGATAGTGAAAAAACGATCGTTAAAATTCCAATTTTAGATATATTCATTGACTTTTTCATAATTCTCATATTTTAAACCATTAAATGTTCTCTAAATCGACCTGTCTAACACCACCAAAGAACTTTATGATTGTTTCACCAATACCTGGAACTTCCACATGAATTAAATAAACACCACTTGCAATTGGGATTGCTTTACTATTTTTCATGTCCCAATCAATACTATAAATACGTTGGTCTGAATTTTCACTAGTTCGATCCACTTTAAACGATCTAATTAATTTACCGCTCATATTGTAAATATTTATATTACATTTTGCTGGTAGATTAATTATTTTAACACGTGTATCAATTTTCCCTTTTTCATATTCTGAAAAAGCATAGTAAGGATTTGGGACAACATTAATCAATGACAATGCTTGTTTTTGAATATCTACACTAGCAACTTCGCTTGCAATTTTATCCATCGACCAGCCATACATCGGTTTTCCATTATTCTTACCTGTTGCTTTATAATCATTATATTGTTTCGAAAGACGCACTTTAATTGTAACGTCAGAAGATAATAATTTTTGATCTCTGGCAAGTAAAGGATTTGCGACCCAAACTAAACTAGCATAAGCATTACGCATTTGAAAAAGATCCCCTGATTTTAATTGATCATATACCCAATTATTGGTTCCATCGTAGATTGGACAATTATCCCACTTTGAATTTACATTATTACCAAACACATAGATCGCATGCTGACCTCCAACATGAGGTTGATTATTATTGTCAAGCAAAACATCAGACGGATTCCATTTCATATCTCGTCCATTATCATTATAAAAAAATGAATTTTCACCAAAAGCCATGTGTAAACGGACCCCTGTTTCAACATCAATCGCATACCCAGGAAACCATCCCAAACCAGTTGAATTAGCGATTGTATTACCATTTTTATCCACACTTAATCCTTTACGCAATGTACCTGCCTCTGCACCTCCTTCTGTTAAAGAAGAATTTCTACCTAATTCAATAACAGCACAACGCGTCCATTTACTCGTATCAGATGTTAATATCAAATCAACACTAGGTGTTCTTGAAATCGATGCATTATCACGTAAATCAGTAATCGTACCCTTAATTACACTTGGGTAAGCCAAAGGCATAAACTCTGCTTGCCAACCAACTAAACAATGTGGAGCTATACCTCCTCCGATCAATTTAGAAAATTTTTGTTTGCTATCCAACCAAGCTTGGTTTTTATGAATGGAAGCATCCTGACCATAAGTTTCATCAGGATATAAAAATGGATTTTTATATCCTTCACTTGGTTTATTATCTTTCTTATCATCTGGGGCATAAATACCAGCATGAATCCAATTGTTTTGGTTAAATTGATCATTGTCATTTACAAAAGTTAACCATTTTTTTGATGAATCTGAAAAAGTAATTGAATTAGAAATTGGTTCTGCAAATTTTCTATATTCTGCTGAACCAGCTAATAAAGCATCAATTTGCACCGCTTCTGGTTGAACAATTTGTACAGACACTCCCCATTGTGGAATTATCTGTTCATTATTCACCGCGATAGTATTTTCTGAAACCACCGAGTCTATTAAAACACCTCCATCTTTACTATTATAACGATAAATTACCCATGATGCAGTATCTACCGCATCATTATTAATAGCTTCATTCGATTGATTCTTATTAATCTGATAATTTCTGAATTTACATTCAAAATATCCTTTAGCTAAATTTAGTGGGTCAACGACCTTAATATTTAAAGGTCCTTTTCCATAATCATAGGTCGGATCAGCTAACTTACCATTCGCAATTATTTGATCAGAAGAAGCTTTAATTAAATCAACCGATCTCCCGCCGTTTCCTCTACCATCTAGACGAGTAATTTGAGGAGTTGTACCATAATTAGAATTTTTTATTATATTCTCAGACATAGGTTTGTGAGGAATACCCACTACAGGTTTGATTTCTGAACCATCAAAACCTGTTCTAGATTGAATATAAGGTTTTTTCTGACCATCCGTAAAATTAGGTTCATCCTGAATATATTTTTTATAATTATTGTAGGCATAAGCAACCGCAACGAAATAATAATTTTTGTTGTTTACCAAAATACCATTTGTAAATTTATCTTTCGTAACTGAAAAGCTATGTTGAATACCCTGATCTTGGTTTGGTCCTTGAACCATAACAGTAGCAACAGAAAAACCTAAATCATTATCATACTCTACATTATTAATCTTTGAAATTCCATTTTTAATATCACATGTAAATAATAATTGTGAATTAGTACCATTATCTTCCAACTGAGAAGCTGAGACTTTTTCATTTTTAACTTGATAAATTTTATATCCTTCAAAACGATATAAATTATCTTTATACATTGGATCTATCGTATTATCTTTTTGAGTGTAATTTTCACCAAAATTATTTGATGACTTTGGATTGCTAATTGTTAAAATCACTTGGTTTTCTAATTCTTGAACCGTCAACTTTGGTGCACTTGGCGGCTCCAAGATTTTAAAACAATCATCAAATAAACGCTGTGCTTTGGTATCAGCCATTTTAAGTGCATTTACAGAAGCAAACAATCCAGTTTGAGTACTTCTTGCGTACACAATTCCGACAGTAATATTATTAATCGCACCAGGTTTCAATGTAAACGGACCGGCAGACTGTACAAAACGTCTATCACCTTTCGTATTACTCTCAGTAACTTCAGACCAATTACTACTACCTGGATCTTCTCCTTTTGTACCCCAATTTAAAAAGTCAGAATCTCCTGGAAACATGTAATCAGAATTAATTGTTGTTACATTTTTATCTCCTGGAAAACCTGTACCACCATACATTGTCTGTTCTCCTAATTTCCATTTACCTTTCATGTAATTATAAAACTGACCTGCAGTTTGCGGATCCGAAACACTAGCTGTGGATGAACCTGAACCTGTATAATAAGAAAAACGTTTCATACCAAATCGTTCATTATCAACAATACCATCACCGTATCCAATACCCAAACCTGCATAAACAATCCCCTTTTTAGCAATCACATCTTTTACATTTGGAAGAATCAATTTACCCTTACTGTCGTATTCTGGACCGGGATTATCACTATTATCCGCATCTTGATAAGGGCCTTCAAAAAAGTCAACACCAATTGCAGGAGGGTTTAAACCGTATCCTAATTTACCGGCATTCGCCTCATCATTTTCATCTGCATTATAACAATACCCTAAACCACGAGCAACATCACAACCAACATAATCATCACTGTAATTTCCTAAATCTGCATCGACATATTGAGAAAAATAAGTTTCGTATAATGTTTGTGTACCTCGATTGATCATCTCATAATTATAGAACGTCATTCTATTAATCTCATCAGTCGTTGTAAAAGTAAATGCCTGTGCTCGAATTTCCATTCCAATTGGATCGCCCCCCGTTTCTGTATGAATATTTCCTTTGTCATTAAAAATCCACCAATTTGTTTCATCTCCAAATAAAGAAACTCTTCGATCACTTCCACATTCAATATCATTTTTATTTAAGATGTCATCATACCAAGGATAATCACCATCCTCTAAAGGTTTGTATTCACCATTTTTACCACTTTTACAAAGCGGATTATCATAAAATGGCGCTAAATAATGATCTTGAAACAACAAATCATCTCCATGTGCTGGCCAAGCGTAGATACGATTTAAAACCTCATTTGTAGGTGAGTCGGTAGACGAACAAATATCTGCACTTGCTTTTAAACCCTTACAAGCTTCCCACCAAGTTGAAAACTGAATAACTTCCGATTTGCGTATGGTAAAAAATTTATCATACGCATCACATTCATCTTTTCCAATATTTGCATCTCCAAAATCTTTCACACTATTATCACCTAATGGATTTTTAGGATTATAATTTCCTGTACCAGCTTTTGATGTTAAGGGACCTGACCAGAAGTCGTTCCCAGAATTTCTAAATTTTTGAGCTGCAATTTTTAATTGAAAATTTACATCTATACCTCCCATCCATAATGATGCTGCATAGATTGCTGTTAAACCAGAGTTTTTTGGAACTTCATAGGTACCAACACCAACTGAACGATCTAAAAATAACATACCACCTGTTTCTAATAATGCACTTACATCATTGTACTTCATCCTCAAGGTAGTACTTGTAGGTGCACAACCAGATTTATTGATATGTTTCTGTATATTTCCTTTTTTTCCAAAATCATAATCATAGGAAAATCCAAATGTACTTAACGTAAAAGATATTACTATTACTAAATATTTCATTGTTATATTGTTTAAAATAATGTTCAATTAAAAATCAAATCTTAGTCCCAAACGAATTGTACGCGGAGAACTTATATTATAAGAATTTTGTACCATCATGGAATAATAATCAATAAAAGCTTGAGAATCATACTTTGCCTGAATTGTTTCTTTAGATGATACTGCAGATAGGAAACCATCATCATTCCAGTTACCAGTAGCTCTAAACACATTTAATACATTAAATTGATTAAATAAATTAGTTGTACGAATATAAACATTAAGAAATACCAACTTTTCTTTTTCAGAACCAGTTTTAGATTTTTCTGATAATTTAATTTGAAAATTTCTATCTATTTGAATATCTAAACGGTAAGACCATGGCTTACGAGATCCATATGGAGTACCTTTAATCCCTGAAGGTAATCCGCTTGCTATATTAGTCACACTTTGCTGAGATGAATATGGATTACCAGAAAATATATTGGTCACAAAATTGATTCCTGTATTTTCAAACAACTTGATAGTTCCAATTTGAGGTCCATTATATCTCTCTCCGCTTCCATAACGATAATCTGTTACAATATTAAACTGATGTCTCGTATCATACGAATATGGGAAAATATTACGTAAATTAGATTGATTATTTTGAAGCAAAGATCCTATTAGATTCCCATCAGTACCGGTACCATCCGCAAACTGTAAGGTATAATTGGCTGTCAATCGAATATTTCCTGTTCTTCTTAAATCATAGGCAATTGTCAACCCTTTTACAGTTCCAAAATCTCTATTCCCCATCGTTGAATAAGTTTTAGGATAAGCATCAACCATATTCATTACCTGTACCATGTTTCTCTGTTCACGATAGTAAGAAGAAATTTTGATAGAGGAATTATTTGTTAACTTTTGTTGGAATCCTAGCTCATAATCAATCGTCGTTTCAGGCTTTAAATTTGCATTATTTATAGAAGGGGAAGACTGTACTCCAATAAATTGATATTGAGTTGGATCAAAGAAATTACCAGAGGTAGGACGTTTAGTCAAGATATCATAATGTGCAAAAAATAATGCTTCGTCTGAAATAGGAAACGAAAATGAAAAACGAGGCATAAAATTAATCTGTGGTTTATAAGTTTCAAAAGCACTAGCATTAATCGATTTTGATTTAGGATTTACTAACCAAGGTTGAATACCCCCTGAACCCTCAATTGATTTCGGATTATCAACTGGAATACCCTGTGCATTGTACCAAGTAGAACCAGAGCGATATCCGTTAATTAATGTTGGATTATTTGCGTCATTTACATACACGACATAATTATCTCCCATTGAACTCGGAATCACACTTTCTTTATTATCGTTCACCAACCATTTATAATTTGTAGGGTCTTTAGAGAAAATTGATTTTGCCTCACTCACTGTATGCGCATTGTATAATAAATAAGGATCTTTCAAAACAGGTTGATTTGCATCGAATGCATCTATTCTCAAACCTACATTAAACAATAAATTATCAATGGAAAATTTGTCCATAATATAACCCGCTACATATATCGGTTGAAAAGCACCTATTGCTCGTTTGTAATTACCGTGTTCATCAAATTTGGTGAAATAATCATTGATATCAGTTTTACCATAGGTTTTATTTCCTGCTTTATCGTAACCGCTGTAAGAAATATATGAACTTCCGTTATTTAACAATTCATCTGCTGAAAACATATCAACAGAAAGTAAACTTGGGTCTAAACGATCTACATCAACCCATGTACTATTTGTTCCTCCTCCAGGTAAATGTAATTTATTACGTAAATTGTAATCAAAAAACGATTGACTTTCTTGCATCGTAGGATCACCATCTGAGAATTTTTTCTGAGCCAAATCCCCTCCAAAAACACCATTGTGTTTATAAGCATATCCTGCATTTAAATTTTGATAATTCACTTGTTTGTAAGTTCCCATATTTACAGTGTCAGCCTTAGAATAGTCTAATTCAGAAATATGAGCATTTGTCAATTTTCTAGCTAAGAACCAAAGATTCGAAGGACTTGCCCCCCAAGATCTCTGAAAACGTTGTTCAAATTCAAAACCTAATGAGATTCTGTGTCCTCCAATATTTATAGATCCATTTCCTGTAACACGAAACTGCTCCAATTGTCCTTTAGACATTGTGTTATAAGGTGTACCAATATTAGTCCATAATCCGTAAACACCATCTGGTGAGCCACCATTCACCAAAGCAGCATTACTATTTCTTAATTGATCGATATTTATATATCGTTCTGGATTATTTGCATAAATAGAATAATATTGAGAGGTTATAGCTGCTAAGGTACTATTTGAAGTAGAAGGAACAAAATCAACTCGTTGACTCACATTACCTGTTTGAATTTTTGTGAAATTATACGGATTAAACGCATAAGATGGCTCCATGGTTGTAGTAAAAGTTCCAACATGTCCATATTCAAAAGCATTGTATTTATATCTTCCATCATAACTATTACTAGAAGTATTTGAATAATCAACCATCAATGTGTAACTAGCGCTTTTAATTAATGCATTTGGATTTTTTGAATTTTCAAACGTTTGCGTAAAGCGACCATAAACCCTGTAGTCAGTTGCTGTATAATCACCGTTATTGGTAAAGTTCAATAGAGAACCTGAACGTGATGCATCTTTACCAAAATTGTAATTAAACGTACCTCCAAATGTCAAATTAATTGTAGGACCCGTTTTTACATCGATTTTAGCATTTGATGTAAATGCAGAAGTTCGTGCATTCATTCTCCAAGCATTTTGCTCAAAATCGGATGCATGTAAAAAATTTGAAGCATGTAACGGAACTCTACCGTCAGGCATTTCTCTTAGTGGATTTGCTAAAATCGCATCGCGCACTTCTTTTTTCACACGATATTGTCCACCATTTGCTAATGGACGACTATCTAACTGATCAGTGAAATTTGCAGAAATCAAAAAACCTAATAGTGGTTTCGTTTTATTACCTAATGAATCTTTTTTAAACAATAGAGGTCCTGAAAGCATTCCTTCCGCTAGATTGTACCCATATTTATCCAATCCAAAAACTTTCCCATCATATCCGTTTGCATCTTTACCCTTGAAATATAATCCGGAGCTAACAATTTCAGCACTTCCAAAATAATTTGAAGAAGGACCACGTGTCGTAACAGAAATAACCCCACCAGTAATATCACCATAATTTGCAGGGATACCTCCTGTCATCACTTGAACTTCTTCAAGTGCACTTTTTGGTAAATTTACTGAACCACTAATCTTAACATTATCAATATAAGTATATGTAGCATCGCCTCCTGCACCTCTAATACTCATTTCACCAGTACTGGAATTCGTTCCAGCAACTGTTGATGTCACCTCGCCAATTGAACGACCGGGCAACGCAGCAATATCTTGTCTACCTACAGTACCACCAGAGGCATTACCTCCTTTATCAATCAGTGGAATTTTATGTTTTATAACACGTGCAACACCCAACTCAACCTCTCCATCTGGTCCTTTAACCACTGGCTTCGGTTTTTCTCCTGGTTTTACAATTTCTACTTTTGGTTTTTCCAAGTAAACTGGCTCAGGAAAAGCAGTACCATTTGAAGAGACATTAATACCTTCAATTTTCACACTTTCATAGCCATCCATTTTTTGAGAAATCTCCACATCGTATGTCCCAGGTTGAACGTTGGATATACGATATTTACCCATAAGATCTGTTTTAGCAATACTTACGGTATTAGCACCCGACTTCAAGATAACCTTTGCATCATAAATACCTTCTGTTTTATTCACGCCATCGTAAACATAACCTATGATTTCACCTGTTCCATTTTGAGAGAAACCATAAAATACTGACAGAACGAAAGTTACAACAACTAAAGAGAGCTTTCTTACCATATCTATAAAATTAAATTCTTTTTAAATCTGATTTATAAAGACTAAACCATAAAAAATCAACTGCAAATAAAGTGGAAAAAAACGGGTTAACAAAATTTAACCTATTATTTCTTTTAAACATTTTTAACAATTCGTTAAAGTAAACTGTTTGTAATTTTCACATTTGAGCATCTATTTTTTGTGTGTAAATTTGTTGCATGCTAAAACCAATGGAAATCATTTCATATACTAAAAACAATACACAGGTTTACATTACACGCAATCATTTTAATCTTTCTACCGATGTAGATTTGACACATTTATATGACGATGAAAAAGAAAAATTCGTTGCCTTAAAAAGTGAAAAGCGAAAAAAAGAATTTTTATTAATTCGAATGTTAAAAAACCAATTGTTTCCTGAAAAAGAAATTGCCTATTTAGACAACGGCGCTCCTTTTTTTACAGATCATTCGTTCAGTTTATCTATAAGCCACACTTCTGGCTATGTTGGTTTGGCAATCTCAACTGAAAAAAGAGTCGGCTTTGACCTTGAAGAAGTACAACAAAAAATAGTAAAACTTGCCCCGAAATTTATGCACTCAAGAGAATTGGAGTCTATCAAAACAAAGGATTTACCTTTACATTACACCCATTTTTGGTGTGGTAAAGAAGCGCTTTATAAATGGAGCGGAATTGATGGATTGAGTTTTCGAAACGAACTTCCAATTTTTAATGAATTAGAAAGCTGGCATGGAAAATCAACACGTATCTCAAACGAAAATATTCCACTTGAAATGATTCAATTAGAAAATCATATCGTTTGTTTCACGTATTAATAATTTAAGTATGTTAGAAAAAGACACTCTTTACAAACAGATATCAAACGCACAAGGTGAAATTGCCATCTTGATTGATCCGGAGAAAACAAACACTGAAAAACAACTCAATGCCTTGTTGGTACAGTTAGCAAAAAGTACTGTTCATTTTTTATTTGTTGGAGGAAGTAGTGCTACACAAAAACAAGTTGAATTTGTTGTTCGATACCTTAAAAATAATTGCCCCTTACATGTTCTTTTATTTCCTGGTTCAAACAAACAATTTTCAGGAGCAGCTGATGGAATACTTTATTTGAGTTTATTATCCAGTGATAACCCTAAATATTTAATTCAACAACATACTGAAAACTCTTTAGAAGTATACCAATCATCTCTTGAGATTTTACCTACCGCTTACCTATTAATTGATGGTGGTAGTGACAGCTCTGTCGCAAAAATAAGCAATACAAAACCCTTAGATAGAACTGCTAAAAAAGAAGTACTATATATTTCGTTAGCAGGTTTGTTACAAGGTAAAAAAATAATCTTTTTGGATGCTGGTAGTGGTGCTAAAAAAACAGTCCCAACTTCTATTATAAAAGAAATTAAAAAATACACAAAAGCACCATTAATAATAGGAGGTGGAATAAAATCAACTAAAAAATTAATGACTCTTAAAAAATTAGGTGTAAATATTATGGTAGTTGGTAATCATTTAGAAAAAAATGTTAAAAATTTTCATATAATTTCCAATTATTTAAATTACTAATTGTGATAAATTATCATCATTAAAACTATTTAAATAGTTTATAAGATTAAGTCAACTTGTCAGTAAAAATTTAGGGGTATAATAATTGAAGTGTATCGACTAATAACACTTAAAATTATGGAAAAAAAAACCTTTAATTTCGAAATTTTCCTTTATCCATCATTACTAATTTTAACCTTGTGGGTGGTGTACTGGGGTGAATTTTATGCACCAATTGATATTGTAAGTTTAGGGATTATGCCACGTACATTAGGAGGATTAAGCGGAGTGTTTTTCTCTCCTTTAATTCATTCAACAAACGATATATTTCACCTGATCAACAATTCAATTCCTGTATTTGTATTGAGTGCTGCCTTACTCTTTTATTATCGAAAAGTAGCTTTTCAAGTGTTTTTTTTGAGTTGGTTTTTATCTGGAATTTTAACTTGGATTATAGCCAAAAATGAAGGTTCATTCCACATAGGAATCAGCAGTGTAATTTATTCTTTGGTTTGTTTTTTATTTTTAAGCGGAATATTAAGACGTCAAAAACAACTACAAGCAGTCTCACTTTTAATTGTGTTTTTATATGGTAGTTTGGTATGGGGAATCTTCCCAATGGAAGAGAAAGTTTCATGGCAAGGACATTTAGGAGGTAGTATTACAGGAATTGCGCTAGCTGCATATTACTACGACGGACCTTTGCAAGCGATCAAAAATTCACAAAAAACGGAACTAAAAACAGAAGATAAAACACAAGAACAATTGAATGTATTACTAGAACAATATAAACGAAATAGTAGTTCAGGAACAAACTATAGTTATATAAGTACTAAAGAGGAGTGAAAAAATCAATAACTTTACCCATTGATCCTGAGATTTCATTTGAGTTTACACAATCAAACTCTATTGTTATACAATTTGCGGTATTTAAAGCGATATATTGATCCGTTAAATAGGATGCTAACGATGAGATTCCTTCATTGTGACCAAGAATAAGAATATTATTAGGCGTGTTCTGTCCATTGATAAAATTCAACAATTCTTTAGATGAAGTTAAGTAAAGTTCATCCTGAAACTCTTTATTATTTGTACAACTCTTCAGTGCATAGGTTTCTGTTTCTCTCGTTCGCTGACTTGATGAAATGTAAATGCTTGTTTGAATTAAATTTAAAGTAGAAACATAATCACCTAATAAGATTGCTTGTTTTATTCCAATTGAAGAAAGTGGTCGGTCTATATCTTTCCCTGAGGGAGAAATATGTGCTGCATTAGCATGTCGTAGGAGGTAGAGAAGCATATGAGCGACGAATTAAGAGTAACGAGCTAAGTGTGATATGTAAGTAAAAAAAAACAAAAATAGGAAGTTTTAGTTATATTTGTTTGAAAGCAAGTCAAACTATCGCCTGCAGTATTGTAGGAGGAAAGTCTGGGCAGTATAGAGCGCCGTACTTCCTAACGGGAAGGACTGAGAAATCAGGACAGAAAGTGCCGCAGAAAGGAAAACTACCAAAAGTAATTTTGGAAAAGGTGAAAAGGCGAGGTAAGAGCTCACCGTGTTTTTGGCGACAAAAACAGCAAGGTAAACCTTACGGACTGAAAGACCATGTAAACTGGGGATATACGAAAGTATTGAATGGTTGCTCGCCAAACTCAGAGGGTAGGTCGATGGATCTTAAGAGTGATTTTAAGACTAGATAAATGATAGTTATTCGAGTAATCGAACACAGAACCCGGCTTATGACTTGCTTTTTTTCTTCTTTTATTTTTTTAATTCGGAATAAATAAAATAAAAAAGCCTTCCCATAAATGAGAAGGCTTTAACTTTTAACTCTTGCAGTCTGGACGGGACTCGAACCCGTCCCCAAGTTACTTGGGGATGGCAGGCATGTATTCTATTTCAGTTCATGTATGCAATTTTTTGAAAGTTCTAGCAAATCAATTATTTGAAGCTTTGAATACTTTTTTAATGATTTTTCTCTTATAAGAGAGTCACGTTTATTCTGAAATTTTTCAAGATAGATTAAATCCCAATCGTTATGTT
>CANCJF010000065.1 GCA_947378245.1 Bacteroidota bacterium | reverse complement strand
AGAACGATGAAAAAGTTATTCAAACAGACGATAGCGCTTTTTTCCTTTACTATTTTATTGGTAAATGCGAATGCGCAAGATGGTCAAGCGCTTTTCAAAGCAAAATGTAATACCTGCCACTTATTGGATAAAGCATCGACTGGACCAATGTTGAAAGGGGTTAAACAAAAATGGACAGATGCTGGTGAAGGAGATAAATTAATCGATTGGGTTACTAATTCTACTGCACTTATCGCTTCTGGAAAAAGTACAATGGCAGATGCTATCAAAGGATTTAGTCCGATGGATATGCCAGGACAACAAGTAACAAAAGAAGAATTAGATGCGATATTAACGTTCGTAGATAATCCTCCTGTTGCCGCTCCTGCTGCTGAAACTCCTGGAGCAACAACTGATCCTGCTGCTGAAGTTGTATTTAAACCAAATTACAAAGAAAACTTAAGTACGTTCTATTGGTTATTGGGTTCAATTGTTGTGTTGTTAATCACCATTTTCATTTTGACTTCATCAATCATCAACTTAGTGAAATCGGATTATTTCATTGATAAAATGGCGAAAAATAAACAAAATAATAATGGTGGTATTGCTAAAATCGTCACACTCATCGTAACATTAGGTTTCATTGGATTAAGTAATGTAAGTATGGCAATGTCTATTCCTGCACCTTCTACTGAGCCTCAACCTTGGATTCTAATCGAAAATGGGGATATCTACTTCTTAGTAGTAATCAACTTAGTATTAGTGGGTGTAATTGTTTACTTGAAATCTGTTTTCAAACGTATGTTAGGAATGGTGTATGAGAAAAAACAAAAAGAAGCTGCACCAACCGCTATCAAAAAATTGAACAAAGTATTGACAGATGTAGTTCCTATCGAAGAAGAGCACACGATCTTAATGCATCACGAATACGATGGAATCCGTGAGTTAGACAACAACCTTCCACCATGGTGGGTATGGGGATTTGTGTTAACAATCGTATCTGGAATTATCTATTTATTCTATTACCATGTTTTTGGAGGTGATCTTCAATACCAAGCCTACGAAAAAGAAATGAAAAAAGCAGACACGGAAGTGAAAGCATATTTATCTAAAATGGCAATGAACGTAGATGAGTCTAGTGTTACGCTAATGAAGGACGCAGCTGATTTAAGTAAAGGAAAAGCATTGTTTGAAACAAACTGTGTAACATGTCACAACCCTAAAGGGGAAGGTAACATCGGTCCTAACTTAACAGATAAAAACTGGATCTATGGATTTGATATTAAGGATGTATTTAAAACGGTGAAAAATGGTACTCCTAATGGTATGCCTGAGCACAACTCTAAATTCAACCCAGTTCAAATTCAACAAGTAGCTTCCTTCGTATTGTCTTTACCCGATGCCAAAGGGAAAGCACCTCAAGGTGAAATACTTGAAAAATAAAATATAAACGGAAAGACTTTGAGAAATCAAAGTCTTTTCGCTTTAAATGAATGATTATTCACTTCCTCCCTTTGAGGGAGGATTGAGGAGGGTGACAAAACTAATCACCTCCCTTAATCCCTCCTCAAGGAGGGAAAAAACTCGACAAAATGGAAGATGCAGAAGGTACCTATAGAGACTCCGTTGCGACAATCGATGAAAAAGGAAAACGTATTTGGATTTTTCCTAAAAGACCCAAAGGGAAATTTTACAATTACCGCAAGATTACCAGTTATTTGTTATTGCTCGTATTATTTGCTCTTCCTCATATTAAACTAAATGATGAGCCTTTTTTCTTGTTGAATGTATTAGAACGAAAATTCATTCTTTTCGGTAAGATTTTCTGGCCTCAAGATTTTTACCTTTTTGCGATTGCAACCATTTTAGGTGTTGTTGGTATTATTCTATTTACGATTATCTATGGTCGTATTTTCTGTGGGTGGGTTTGTCCGCAAACCATCTTCATGGAAATGATTTTTCGAAGAATTGAATACTGGATCGAGGGAGATTATACTCACCAGCGCAAACTTGCCGCTGCACCTTGGACAAAAGATAAAATCTTCAAAAGAACCTTAAAACATACGATTTTTTGGATCATTTCATTTTTAATCGCGAATACCTTCTTAGCATACATCATCAGCGCGGATACACTTTGGAACATACAAACCGGTAAATTCTCTGAACACGTAGGAGGTTTCATTGGAATTGCTGTATTCACCACTGTTTTCTATTTCGTATTCTCACGATTAAGAGAACAAGTATGTACAACTATTTGTCCTTATGGACGTTTACAAGGTGTATTATTAGATCCAAACACCATGGTTGTTGCTTATGATCATAAGCGAGGAGAAGAACGAAGCAAAATCAAAAAAGGAGAAGATCGAAAAGCACTTGGCAAAGGAGATTGTATCGACTGTAAATTGTGTGTTCACGTCTGCCCTACTGGTATCGACATTCGAAACGGTACGCAATTAGAATGTGTCAACTGTACTGCATGTATCGATGAATGTGATACAGTTATGGATGGAATTGGTAAACCAAAAGGTTTAATCCGTTTTGTATCTGAAAAAGGAATCAAAAATGGAACCAAGTTTGAATGGACCCGTCGTGTAAAAGCATACACAGCATTGCTCATTGTTATTCTAGGTATCTTTTTATCTTTACTACTTACACGTACAGATTTTCAAGCAACCATCTTTAGACAGCGTGGAACAACCTATCAAACTAATAACACGGGGTACATCAGTAATATTTTTGAAATTAATCTTTCGAATAAAACACATAAAAATTATAAAATTCAATTAAAATTGGCTGACAATGAAGGTAAAATCGAATTAGTAGTTCATAACCTTCATTTAAAGAATGAAGCACACTTAAAGGATAGATTTATTGTGAAATATCCATTTAGTGCAATGGAAAATGGTAAAAAAATAAGTACAATTATTATCTTAGGAAATGGAAAAGAAATTGAACGCGTTAAAGTGAAATTTCTAGGACCATTAATGTAGAATAGAAGAAAGACTTCAAGACAAAAGAACAAAGAAATTACTAATCCGACTAATGATAAAAGTCTTTTATCTTTTATCTATCAGTCTTTTATCTTATAAAAAATGAATTGGGGAAAAGGAATTATCATTTTTATGGCATCATTTATGGCTTTCATCTTGTGGATGGTATTCACTCTAATGTCTAAAAACACCGACTTAGAAAGTGAAGACTACTATAAAAAAGAAATCGCTTACGAACAAGAAATTCAAGCACAACGCAATGCAAATGATGCAAAGGTGAAGGTAAAAGTAACTGAAAACAAAGAGTTTGTCATCCTACAATTTCCGGCTGAAGAAAAAATCGATACGGTATCCGTCGAATTCTTTAAACCAAACGATAAAAACGGAGATAAACTTTTTGCAGAAGTTGGCACAAAAACAATGATGGTGGACAAGAAAAAATTACAAAAAGGTCTTTACCAAATTAACATCCATTACCAAATTGAATCAAAAAAATTCCTTCAAAAAGAGGAAATCATGCTTAAATAAAAAACACGATGGAGACGATTTTTTTACCCGCTTTTATCTTAGGTGTCATCTCAAACCTACATTGTTTAGGAATGTGCGGTCCTATTGCTCTAGCAATTCCACTAAATCGTTCTTCAAAATCTTCTAAGCTTTTTGGTATCCTGCAATACCATCTAGGTAGAGTATTAGTATATGCAATCCTTGGATATATTGTTGGATATATTGGAATGGGTATTAAATTATTCGGAGTTCTTCAAGCAATAAGTATCATCGCTGGAATCGGAATTATCATCTATGCTTGGAGAAAAAAACTGACTTTCTTTAAAAATCCATTTACTTCGTCACTTCGTCACACGTCACTCCTCTCGCAATCTATGGGTAAAATCATGCGTTCCGAAAGTCCGATTAAATTATTCTTACTTGGAGCTTTAAATGGTTTACTTCCTTGTGGAATGGTATATACAGCTTTAATTACTGCAGTTGTAATGGGTACTCCCGTCCTGTCTGCAACGAGCATGCTTGCCTTTGGTCTGGGAACACTACCAGGATTAGTGGCATTTAGCCTTTTCGCACAACAACTTGGAAATCCTATTCGTAGTAAAATTAATCGCTATCTACCTTACCTCATCACTGTGGTCGGTCTACTCATCGTTCTTAGAGGCATGAACTTAAATATTCCATACATTAGCCCTAAAGTATCTTTCTCCGAAGAAAAAAAAGAAGTGGTCATGGATTGCTGCCATAAGAGCACGAAGTGCGAGAAGAAGTGATAAGAAACGTGTGACGTGTAACGAATTTCAAATTAGTTAACCGCCAAATCACCAGTAGCACTAACCTTTCTAGAAACCTCAAAATTCCACAACTTCAGATAAAATCCACCTTGTTTTGTTTCAGTAGCTTTTGCATAACGAAAATCAACTTTGTCTCGCAAATTCTTCAATGCTAACTTAAAAAAGGGATCAATAGGACTTTTCATAGCTAAAAAAGCAACATATTCAGTATTATTAACTTCTTTCGTATTAGATATAGTTTGTAATTGATGTGGTTCTTCGACAGTTAGAAATTCTTGTTGAACAATAAGCAAATTCGTATCTTCAACAATCGGTTGTTGAGCTAGCTCTGTTTTACTTGTTATTTGCTTAGAGGTCGATGTTACAGGTGTTTGGAGTCCACCAAATAAGATTTCTTTTTGTGGTGTATTCGTCGTTTTAAACTTTTTAATAAGATTATTCATGTTCGATTTAACAGGTTGCTTAATCGCTTGATGATAAATCGTTTCCTGCGAGGGAAACAATAATAAAACTCCAACAAAAACTGCTGCAAGTCCATAAACTACTCCAAAAATTAAACGACGAGTATTCCCCTTTCTTAAACCTTGCTTACTTGGATATCTGATTTCTAAATCCGGTGTTAATTTTGTTTGGTGATACACACCTAACGAGTCCAGATGACTCGGATTCTTTAGTAAATAAGCTTGTAATTCCTGCTGTTTTTCGGTAGAAAGTATTCCTTCAGTCGACGCAATTAAAAAACCATCAATGGAATTTTCGTTCACTTTTTCCTTTTCATCAAAGACACGAAGTTGATTGATAAAGTCATGGGAAAGATTTTCATCTTCATTCATGGTAAAGACAGGAAGTTCTCCTTCTAATTGTAATGCTGGATGTTGGTCCAAAAACAATTCAAAAGCGTGTCTATCCTCTTCCGATAAGTTTCCTTCTAAATAATCAATATAGTAGGACTCGTAATTTGTCAAATTAAATTTACTCATACGACCAACTCTTTTTCAATTAATATGGATTTCAAGGTCTTTCTGGCTCTAAAAATATACACTTTCACTTGCGACTCAGAAATTCCTGCAATCTCAGCAATCTCATCGTAACTATATCCTTCATAATCTCTTAGAAGTACAACGGTCTTTTGTATCTCAGGTAATTTATCCAAGGCCCAATTCAAGGTCTCCGATAGATCAAAATCAGATGGATTATCTTCATTTTGCAACTCAATAATTGCTTCTTCTCCATGAAAACGTTTCCTTGCTTTCAAAAAATCTAAAATCAAAT
Source organism: Bacteroidota bacterium (assembly GCA_947378245.1). Taxonomy (GTDB): domain Bacteria; phylum Bacteroidota; class Bacteroidia; order Flavobacteriales_D; family Crocinitomicaceae; genus CANHVK01. The sequence continues at coordinate 10,364 of CANCJF010000065.1, read as the reverse complement.
GATAGGCGGTAGTAAACAAATAGGATTTCCCTTTTGAAACATCAACACTTTCATGCTTATCCCACATTTTTAAATAGGTCGACTGAACAATGTCCTTCGCATCCATTTCATTCTTCAAGTGCTTCAACGCAAAGCGATACACATTATCTGCGTAGGTATCGACTAATTGGTTATATGCGCGCGCGTTCACTGATTGATTTTATTGTAAGACAAAACTAAGGGTAAATAGTTACAGAAGAAGAAAAAAATAATTGAGGTTGATAAAAAAATACATCTTAAATGAAATCTAAACACAAAGTTCGAGAACAGAAAATGAAAGGATATTTATTAGCGCAGAGATTCTTTTGAGTTTTATTGACGCTCTTTCGTTTTTGAGTTCGCAGAGAACATTTTGACTATGTCAAAATAAATTGTATTCAATTTCTAACTTTGTTAGAAATACTCTGCGACCTCTAAATTCAAATAAACAATTCACAGTTCTCCCACAAACTCTGCGCTACTATCTTATACTATTCGAAATAAAAAATCATCTTGCCTGTAACTTTTTTGAATCCAAATTGTCTTACTGAAAAACAAGTAAAAACTAAACGTATTAATTATGAAAAAAATAATCTTAACCTCATCACTTATCCTTTCATTGGGATCTATTGCTTTCGGTCAGAAAAAAGATGAAATAGATACTGCTAAATTAAATATCGGGAATAAAATTGTAAAGATTTACACCAAGAACGATGAGGTAACACAAATCACCTTTGACAGTAAAGACACTACCACAACAAAAAAGAAAAAGGATGAAGATTGCGAAGAATGTAAAGCAAAAAATAAGTATAAAGGACATTGGGCTGGAATTGATTTGGGAGCTGGAATTGTAAATAATTCAGCATTTTTATCTAATAACACTTCAACTTTTGGTTGGAGAGAATTAAATATGAGCTTCAATATTTTCGATAAAAAAATTCCTCTTTATAAAGAATACATAGGTATCACAACAGGTTTGGGTATTAGTGAAACTGATCTTTCAATAACTAAAAACCAAAATATTAATTTTAATTCTGATTCTCTTTGGACAACTAAAGATCCTTCAAAAGAATACAATCACAATGTAATCGGTTGTGGCTATATCAACATACCATTAATGTTAGAAATAAACACTAATTCAAATCCTAAAAAGACATTTTACATTCTCGCAGGTGTTACCGGTGGAATGAGGATTTATTCAGAAATTATGCAAAACAGTAATACTAATAATACAACGACAGGTACAATGATTACAGGAAAATTCGGATTAAACACCTTTAAATTAGATGCTTCTGCTCGAATTGGTTATAAACACCTTGGATTATATGCAAATTATGCGCTAACACCGTTATTCGATACACGATTAACTAAAGCTGTATATCCTTTAACATTCGGTGTTTCTTGGGTATTCTAAAATTAAATACACTTCACACTAAAAGCTGTTCTACCTAGAACAGCTTTTTTTATGTCTTCTAACTCCATAATTCTACACTAACCATCTACCTACCTATCAAGACCAAAGGTCTCTTAATAGTCGAAAATATAAACTTAATACTTAAATTCTTAATGTCTCAATGGTAAAAAATATCAACTTGCCAACTAATTTTCAAATCTTCAAATCTTCAATTTGCTCCCTGAGTCGCTCGAAGGGATCCCTTCCTCATCACCATAAACGTACTCAAAAACACCACCGTAATCGAACTTATCGGCATCAATATGGCTGCTACCAAGGGTGACATCTGTCCAGAAATTGCTATACTCAATCCAATTATATTATACGAAACAGAAAAAGCTAAACAGGTTTTCAGTACGGTTTTAGCATAGCGCGAAATCCTTAAAAATTGTGGCAACATACGTAAAGTAGATGCTTCCAAAATCGCATCAGAAGAAGGTGTAAATCGAAAAATATCCTCTGAAACAGCAACTCCTACATCCGATTTACCCAACGCACCAGCATCGTTCAAACCATCTCCAACCATTAGGACAGTGACGGGTGACGTCCCGAAAGCTTTCGGGAGACGAGTGACGGATGTACCTAACTCGTCGCTCGTCGCTCGTAACTTGTCAATGTACGTAGACTTATCTACCGGACTCTGATGAAACAATATATTCGTTCCAGTTGGGAAAATTGCTTCCAATACACCACGATCTTTTTCATTATCTCCAGACAAAACATGCAAACGATAATTAGACAATCCTTTAACCATCTCAGCAATCCCGGGTCGTATTTCAGAATGGAAAATAAATCTACCAAAATATTGCTGATTGATTGTTACATGAACAGCAGTCTCGTCTGATAATCCTAAATTTTCTGGAGCTGAAGTAAACGAACGTGACCCTATACGAATTTCCATATCATCACACGTAGCAATCATTCCTTTCCCTGAAATCTCTTCAAAAGTTCCTATTTCATGTGCATCTAATACTGTCTGATTTTTTAAATAAGTAACAATTCCCCGTGAAAGTGGATGTGTGGATGAATTGGCAACAGTAAGAATACAATTTTTATGAAATTCACTCAATTCTACTCCTTGATATTCGATACCATCCAATAATCCAGTTGTTAATGTTCCTGTTTTATCAAAAACGATATCGGTAACCTCATTCATGCGCTCAATGACTTTGGCATTCTTCACATATAAACCTTTTCTACCCAAGACACGAATCACATTACCCAACGTAAATGGACTTGATAATGCCAATGCACAGGGACAAGCAACTATCAAAATCGACACTACAATTTGTGTGATTTTTGAGGGATCAACAAACGCCCAGGCAATGCCTGCACCCAAAGAAATGAATAGAATAATAGATAAGAAATAATAGGAAATTTTATCCTGTGCTGTCTTCTGATTTTTTCCTTTATCCTCTTTAGAAACTTCGTTCCATAATTGGGTCAACTGACTACGATTACATTCTTTAAGTACTGTAAACTTCGCACGCTGACCAATCAATTTACCTCCAGCATAAATAAAATCACCCTTTTTCTTAGTGACTGGTACAGATTCTCCTGTAACAAAACTATAATCTATTCGTGCTTCTTCAGAAATTAACTCACTATCACATGGTATCACTTCTTCATTTCGAACATAGATGGTATCCTGTTCTTTCAATACTTCTATTTCAACAATTTCTTCTAAATTGCCTGAAATTTTTGTTATTGCAACAGGGAAATAAGAGGTGTAATCACGCTCAAAGGATAAGGTCTTGTAGGTTTTATTTTGAAACCATTTCCCAATCAACAGCCAAAAAATAAAGGTTGCAAAAGAATCCATATATCCTGGTCCTTCTCCTGTAAAAATAGAATAAGAACTTTGACCATATAACGCAATTATACCAATGGTAATCGGAACGTCTAAATTCAAACTTTTAGCACGCAATGCCTTATAAGCAGAAACAAAATATTCACTCGCTGAGTAGAAAAGTACTGGCAAAGAAACGACAAAAGAAAGATATGAAGTAAAATTCCGCATCTTGGCATTCATATCTTCGATCCCCAAATATTCTGGAAAACTCCAAAGCATAATACTTCCAAAGGCAAAACCAGCAATTCCTAATTTGTACAAAAACTGTTTGTCCATCTTCTTTTCTGAATCTTTGCGATTACCAAAATTTGGTGCGTAACCTATCTTATCCAACAAACTCGCTAAACCTGAAAGTTTTAAAATGGATGAGTCAAAATTAATGACAGCCTCACGTTTGGTAAAATTCACCTGACAACTCAAAATTGCAGGTTCAATTTTCGATATATTTTCGAGTAAATAGATACACGAAGAACAATGAATGGAAGGTAAAAACAAGGTGATACGTTCTAAATTCCCCTCTTTAAATTGAATGTATTTGTTGTGAATGGAATCTAATTCCAAAAATGCATACTTGTTTTCAGAATTTACTGAAGGCTTAACTCCTGGTTTTTGTTCCAGTGTATAATAAGCATCCATATTGTTATCATGCAAAATTTGATACACCGTCCTACAGGCTGTACAACAAAATTGCTTATACAACAACAAATATCCTTTTCCTATAACATCATCTCCACAATGATAACAAACCTCAGCCATGCTATTCTATATTAGTAATGTACGGTCGCGATGCGTCGCGACCAATGTTTTCTAAAACTGTGTGAGGAAACCTCACACAGTTTTAGAAAACATTCCTTCTCGTTTCTCTAAGCCCTTCAAATCGCGATCAAATGCCATACATGCATTTCGAACAAAAGGAATTCCCAATGCTGTTATGATTACTTTATTTCCTTCAAAGGTCACTAAGCCATCTTCGAACATCTCACTTAATCCAACTTTTACTTCTTCTAAAAATAATTCATCTTCAATCAAAGTCTCAAAATGACACATCAAATCTAAAATATGCCTGCGAATAACTAAATCTTCGTGACTCAAAATATGTCCTCTGAAAACTGGAAGTTCGCCGTTAAAAACACGCTCTTGGTATGTTTCGACCGTCTTTTCATTTTGCGCAAAACCAAACCAACTATCTGAAATAGAAGACATTCCTAATCCTATCATCATCGATGTGTTTTGAGTAGTATATCCCATGAAATTACGATGCAAAGTTTTGTTTTTCATAGCAATTGCCAATGAATCGTGTGGTAAAGCAAAATGATCCATTCCTACTTCTAAATAACCTGCTTCCTCTAACAAAGATTTTGCAACTTCATATAATTCACGCTTCTCATTATCTTGAGGTAAATCACTTTCATCATACCCTCTTTGACCAACTCCTTTTACCCATGGAACATGAGCGTAACTATACAACGAAATACGATCTGGCATTAATAACAACGTTTTAGCGACTGTATCTTTAACATCAGCTAATGTTTGTTTAGGAAGTCCAAATACTAAATCATGACTAATGGAAGTATATCCGATTTCTTTCGCTTTTGCATGAACTTTAGCAACATTTTCAAAAGGTTGAATACGATGTATAGCTTGTTGGACTGTTGGACTATAATCCTGTATACCTAAACTTAATCGTTGAAACCCTAAACCATACAATTCAGCTAAATGTTCATCGGTCGTATTATTTGGATGAGCTTCAAAACTAAACTCAAACTCTGTCGGATGTACTGACGCCATCGATACCAAAGAAGAAATCAAACGCTTTAATTCTACTGGACTAAAAAAAGTAGGTGTCCCTCCACCCAAATGCAATTCACGAATAACAGGTTTAAAATCCATTTTAGACAAATAAATTCTCCATTCTTCAATCACTGCATTGATATATGGAGTTTCTACTGCGTGATTTTTTGTAATCCGTTTATGACAACCACAAAAAGTACACAAACTTTCACAAAAAGGTAAATGGATGTAAAGACTTATTTCATTTGAACCAAATGTCTTATAATTCAGATGGACAGTATCCAACCATTCATCTTGATTTAAAGTACTATTCCTCCAAAAGGGAACTGTTGGATAAGAGGTGTATCTAGGACCCGGAACGTTATATTTTTGAATCAATGTGTGTGACATACGTACTATTTAATAATGCAAGATTACGAGGAAAATAAGGAATAAAATATGATATGGCTCATATAAATAACCTACCTATCGACCAAAAGTCATGCGTAAAATTAAAATATAAACTATTTAAACATCTCTAATACCAATAATTATTCGGTAGAAAAATTCATTTCCTTTCCTATTTCTTATTCCAAAATAACATAAATAAACATTTCTACGTGAACAACTTATTGAGAACGTAACAAATCTACTTTTATAGTTATGTTAACTTTATTTTCAATGAATTATCAGTTTTAAACACTATGAAAACATCTATTTCTCGTTGCATCATTTTCTTTTTTGTTTCACTTTCTTTGCAAAGTATATCGCAAGAAAAATCGATCAAACCAAAATTGACAGGTACGTTTATTCACTACTACGAAAAATCAATGCAGGCTTGGCAAGGGGTAGATTCATTTGCTTTTACCTATGACAAACTAGGTAATAAAGCTTCAGTAAATGAATTTATGGGAGATGACTCTATTTACGCAACGAGCAAAAGCACGTTTACATACAACGGGAAAAATCAAATAAGTACCCAATTATATTATAACTGGGATCAAAATGGAAATACTTGGTTAAACACACCAAACTCAAGATCAACATATACTTACAACAATTCGGATAGTTTAACTACCATTCTTTCTGAATATAAAGATTCATTAGGTTGGTCTAATTCTTCCAAATGGGAGAATACCTACGATGGTAATAACAACCGTATTCAAGAATTAGGATTCGTTTGGGATACGTTGACTAAAAATTGGAGTAACAAAGCGTGCCAGAAATTTACAATGACGTATACAAACAACAAGCTAACTAGTAAAACAAATTATGTATGGGATTTCAATAATAATCAACATAAAATTGCATCTAGAACCGATTATACTTATGGCTCTAATGGTTTACTAGAAACTTTGACCAATTTGGTATGGGATGGCGTGAATTCATTTCATAATTCAATAAAAGATTCAATTATCTATGACAAAAACAATAGTATTATAGAACAATATGGTTTTTATTTCGATGAAATTAAAAGTAAAACATGGAATAAAACATACAAATTCATTAATTCAATAAATGCTAATAATGAAATAACTTTATCCTTACATTATGCTTGGAACTCAAAAAACAAAACTTATGAATTTGATAGCGACTCAAGACAAATTACATACAACTACAATCAAAACAGTCAATTAACAACTATTTTTGAAAAACAATATGACACCCTATCAAAACAATTCGTAAATTATTACGAGACCTATTTCTACTATTCTTCGGATACAATCACCTTAGCTAAACTGACAACACTTGACAATAAATCAATCATAGTTTATCCAAATCCATTCATCGATAAAGTTCAAATTAAATCAAACTTCAACCTTGCTCTAGATTCAAAAATCACATTAACAAACAGTTTAGGAGAGTTAATCCAAGTTGAAATGGAGTATAAAAATGATGAAATATCAATTTACTTGAACACTTTAGTAAAAGGAGTATATTTCCTTCATCTTGAAAACAAAGAATCCTCTTACTTAACTAAAATAATTAAGATTTAATAACGAACTTACTGGGAATGTTTGTTTTAAAAGAAATAATCTTTCCAGATACTGGATGCTTAAACCCTAATTCTAAAGCATGTAAACCTAAACGACCAATTGGATTCGTTTTAGCGCCATATTTCTTATCTCCAACCACAGGATGACCTATTTCTTCCATGTGTACGCGAATTTGGTTTTTACGACCTGTTTCTAAAACAACTTCTAATAAGGAAGTGTTTTTCTTTGTTCCTATCACTTTATAATGCGTAATGGATTCTTTTCCGTAGGTAGCGTTTTTACTTGAATGTACTTTCAACGCTTTACTTTCACGTAAATACGAAGTAATGGTTCCTGCAGGTGTTTTTACCAATCCTTCAACCAACGCAAGGTATTTACGGTGTTTGGTATCGTCATTCCACGCATTTTGCAACACATTTTTAATATCCATGGATTTTGCAAACACTAACAATCCGGAAGTTTCACGATCTAAACGATGGACAATAAAAATCTTTGCGTTTGGATCTTTCGTTTTCACATAGGTACTCAAGTAAGCATACATGGTTTTACGCTTCTCTTTGTCTGTACCCATGGTCAACAAACCTTCTGGTTTATTTACTACAAGAATGAAAGCATCCTCAAATAAAATATCCAATTTAATTGGAATTTCAATCGCTTTTTCTGCTTTTTTACCAAAAGTAACGGTGTCGCCTGCCTTCAACGCAAAATTCACATGCGTTTGACCTATCCCATTTACCGATATTAACTGATTTTTCAAGATAAGTTTTAACGCAGTACGTGCTTTGTGTGGCATTGCTTCACTCAAAAAAGCAAACAGGGTGTGATCTTTCGAAACTTTATAATTTTGTATGCTTGGTGCTGCTCCTTTTGGAGTAATCTTTTTACGTATTGCCATAATTTCTATTTCTTATCTTGAAAATGCATACTGGAGAATATTTGCTCCCATTTGCAATGCTTGCGTTCTTTTTTCAGGTGAATCGTTGTGTACCGATTGATTTTCCCAACCATCCCCTAAATCGGTTTCATAGGTATATAAACACACCAATTTACCTTTTACAATAATTCCATAAGCTTTGGGCGCTTTATCATCATGTTCGTGTATCTTAGGCAAACCATTAAAATCGTATTTCTGATGAAAAACCGGGTGATTCGATGGTAATTCTATCAAACCTTCAGTTGGAAAAAGTTTGATTAACTGTGAACGAATATAGGCATCCATTCCATAATTATCATCAATATGTAAAAATCCTCCTCCTTGTAAATAGGTTCGTAAATTTTCTAATTCCGCATTGGAGAAGACAACGTTTCCATGGCCAGTCATGTGGATGAATGGATACTGAAACAAATCTTTACTTCCCACATCCACATACGGAACTTCGGGATTGATTTTCATTTTCAAATTCGTATTACAAAAAGAAATCAAGTTTGGTAACGAAGTCGGGTTCGCATAATAATCTCCTCCACCATGGTATTTCAATACCGCCAATTGATAGGTGTATTGTGCTCCGACAAACGAAGTACATAGTAACATGAATACGAAAAGAAACTTACGCATCGGCTATCATTTTAGCTTGTACACATGCGTATAGTCCTGCTGTTTCCGTACGTAAACGCGTATTTCCCAACAGAACAAAATCAAACCCATTTGTTTTCGCTGCAGCTATTTCTTTGGTGGAAAAATCGCCTTCGGGTCCTATGAGAATGGGATAATTACTTGCTTGATATACCGTTTGTAAGGTCTTTTTCTCCCCCTCTTCGCAATGCGCTAATGCACCTTGCGTATGTTGTTTCATGAATTCAGAAAACGTAACAACAGCATTTAATTTAGGAATAAACGTTCGTTTCGATTGTTTCATTGCTGAAATCAAAATTTTCTCTAAGCGTTCCGTTTTCACCACTTTTCGTTCTGAATGGTCACAAATTAGCAAGGTTAACTCGGTCATTCCTATTTCCGTTGCCTTCTCTACAAACCATTCTATGCGGTCCATGTTTTTGGTTGGAGCAATCGCAATATGTACTTCGTGCGTTGGTTTTATTTCTTGTGTTACAGCGATAATCTGCAACAAGCATTTTTTCGGATTATCTTCTTCGATTCGCGCATGGTACACACCGCCTACCCCATCTAACAAACTTACCTCATCGTTCATTTTCAAACGTAAGACACGGCATGCATGTTTGGATTCATCTTCTGATAAATAGACCGATTTTGTAGTTGGAGTTAGCTCTGGAACGTAGAATAAATGCATCTTAATGAATTAATTTAAACATCATTTCTTCCATTAACTGTGCTTCTGTAAAATTCGAATTATTAATTCCTTTCGACTTTAAGTCGTATTCGTACAACACGGAAATATTCGCAGCGACTTTTTTAGGATTGTACATACGTGCATTTTTCAGTAATTCACCTGCCACAAAAGGATGTACTTTCACGGATTGGGCAATTCCATTCTGTGATTTATCGGTAGCGAAATGTACACGCATCAATTGACTAAAAAAGGTGTAACACGATGAAATTACTACCACTAACGGTCCAGATTTTGGATTATTTTTAAAGTAATGAATGATTTGCATTGCTTTATAAAAATCTTTATCGCCAAGTGCCTTAGTCATCTCAAACACATTGTAATCTTTGGAAATTCCAATATTCTCTTCGATGTGTACCTCATTAATCGTCGTTCCTTTCTCTAACAGAATGGCCAACTTATCTAATTCATTGGTAATTCTCGCAAGGTCATTCCCTAAAAAGTCGGCAAGCAACATACTCGCTTTGGAAGTAATCTTGTAATCGGTTGTAGCTAAGTATTTCGTAATCCAATCGACCAATTGATAGTCGCGGACCTTATCCGAAACGAATACCTCCCCTACTTTCGGGATGTTTTTCACAAACTTTTTGCGGGCATCCACTTTTTTGTATTTGTGCGCCAACACTAATACCGTCGTAGGATTTGGGTTTTCGAGGTAACTCTCCAACTTATCGATGTCTTTCAAGTCTTGCGCTTCACGAACAATCACCAAGCGACGTTCCGCCATCATGGGATAGCCTTTAGCCTCCGAAATAATTGCTAATACATCCGCGTCCTTTCCATACACCACCGTTTCATTAAAGTCACGTTCGTGATCTTCTAGCACCTGTAATTGAATCTCTTTGGTTAAGACATCAATGTAATACGGTTCTTCCCCATGCAATAAATACACCGGCTTAAAATCCTTATTCTTGATGGCTTGTAAAAGCGACTTGAAATCCATGAATCAAAGATAAGAAAAGAATGTGGAA
>CANCJF010000064.1 GCA_947378245.1 Bacteroidota bacterium | reverse complement strand
AGTAACATGGAAGTTGTGAGTTGGTCGAAAATAATAAAATGAAATAATTTATTAAATGAAGAAAATAAGAATAGGCTTAATTGATGATCATAATATTGTACGTGAGGGGTTCAAATCTTTATTACATTCTGATCCTCAATTTGACGTGTGCTTAGAAGCGGTTACTGGCGAACATGCTTTAGAATTGATTACAGGAAATAATTTAGACTTAATTATTACAGATATTACCATGCCAGAAATGAGTGGTATCGATTTGTGCAAAAAAGTGAAGGAAAATGGAATTAAAATACCCGTGATTATCTTGTCCATGCACAACAATAAGGAATACCTATTAAAAGCATATAACGCCGGTGCATCAGGATATTTGGTGAAAGATTGCGACAAGTCAGAGTTGTTTTTCGCGATACATAAGGTGTTAAATGGAGGTACGTATTTTGGCGAAGCAATTACCTTGGCTATGTTGGAAAAATACGCTTATGAAGACCAACAGCCAACCTTAGTCTACAATGGATTTACAAAACGTGAAAAACAAATTGTGAACTTATTAAAAGCAGGAGAAACCACAAAGTCCATCGCTAATACCTTGTTTATTTCTCCACGTACGGTAGATAAACACCGTGCAAACATGATGGAAAAAGTGGGGGTACATAATGTGATTGATCTATTAAATTACCTAGCTTCTCCATTAAATAATCAGTAAATTTAGCTGAAAATCTGATTTTTACGTAATTTTCATTAATAAAATACGTAAAGGTTTTTCAATAATAACGCGAGAGTTGTAGTAAATTTGAAATATCCATGTTTGGTTTTCAAACAGGAAGAAAAATTACTATGAATAAAATTAAAATTGCACTAGTAGATGACCATACGATCGTTCGCGAAGGATTTAAGATGTTATTAAATTCCTCCGATCGTTTTGAAGTAGTTGCAGAAGCTGGTGATGGAGACGAAGCAATTGGCATGCTTGAAAATAATGACGTAGATGTCCTGTTATTAGATATTTACATGCCAAAAATGAATGGAATTGATTTGTGTGAACAACTGAAATCCAAAGGAATGAAAACACCAGTTTTGTTTCTTTCCATGCATAACAATAACGAGTATTTTATGAAAGCAATCAAAGTAGGTGCCAGTGGTTTCCTATTGAAAGATTGTGAACGCGACGAATTGTTTCTAGCAGTCAATAAAATAGCAGACGGGGAAACCTACTTTGCAAATAATGTATCCAATGTCTTATTAAAAAGTTTTATTGGAGGTAAAAAAGTTGCAAAAAATAAAGAAGATAAATTATTAACTGCTCGAGAAAGAGATATCTTACTTTTAGCCATGGAAGGACATTCTGCAAAGGCTATTGGTGAACGTTTATTCATCTCTTCGCGTACGGTAGATAAACACCGTTCCAACATCATGAATAAGTTTAATGTGCATTCTACCATTGAACTTATTAATTACGTGCGAAACAATAATTTAGTTTAAGTACTTCTACGAAATATTACTCATTTTCTTATTAAAAAACATTACGTATTCTAAGGTATTTTAATTCGAACCTGTTTCAAGTAACTTTATATATTACAAAAAACAGAAATCGAAAGTACCATGTTTATTGAAATTGCATTGAATGATATTCATCCTCTTCTCAATCAAATTGAGGAGCAATTTCAGTTTGACCTTCGTGAATATAGTACAGCAACACTTAGAAGAAGAATTCACCGTATTTTATTGCTTTTTCATTTACGAAATCTCGAGGAATTTTCAGATTTGTTAAAAAACGATCCGTCCATTTTTCCAATGCTGTTAAATGAACTAACCGTCAACACAACGGAAATGTTTCGAGACGTAGATTGTTGGAAATCGATTAGCCAAGAGGTAATTCCTAAATTACAATCGAATCAACCAATTAAAGTTTGGCACAATGGATGTTCTTCGGGAGAAGAAGTTTATTCGTTCTTGATTTTAGCGATGGAAGCAGGGTTGGATAGTCAACTAGAATTAATAGGAACGGACGTAAATACTTCCTGTTTAGAAGTCGCTCGTTCAGGGATTTACGAAATGAAATTCATGAACAAGTATAACCAGCAGTATATCGCTTCAGGCGGTAAAAAATCACTGTTTGATTATGGAGAATCCTTGGGAGATCATTACTTCCAATTCCATCAAAATGTGCGTGATAAAGTGACTTTTTCCTACCTGGATATCATTCAAGATGTGGGTGTTCAGAATTGCGATTTGATCTTTTCGCGAAATGTTCTCATCTATTTCATGATGCCACTCCAAGAACGTATTTTTTCCAAAATATATAGCTGCTTAAAAAAGGATGCCTATTTCTGCCTAGGAAAAAATGAAAATTTAGCTTGGACGATCGATTTTAAAAATATGAAGGAGTCTTTTGAAAATAAATATATTTTTCAAAAAAGTTCTTTATAAATACAGTGCTTTAAAAGCAAATATTGAATTCGTCCTATTTCTTCACCTTGTTTTTAGTTTAATTTTTAGCTTAATTTTTTTACATACGTATTTAAACTACGTAAAGTAACTTATTGTTTTTCAATACTATACCATACTTAGTAAAATAATACGATAAATTACTTACTTTTTATTTTTTTGTTTAATGTACGTATATTATATTTGTTTGATAATCAGAATGTATGTGTTTATATATTTTCTGATTTATTTAAACAAAATAGATTGTAATGAAAAGTTGGATTAAAAATTTACGAGTACGAAAAAAGATTTTACTAATCATTAGCATTAACGTCTTTTTCACGGCATTGATGACCATTATTTCCCATCAGTCTTTAAATAAAGTCGATGAGATTAAAGCGGACATTGTGCAAGTAGGAAAAGCAGCTTCTCGTCAACTAACAGCAGACATGATGCACGATGCATTACGTGCAGATGTTTACAATGCATTTTTAACACTTCGTACGGACAACGAAGGCAGTAAGCTAGTTGTAAAAGATTTTAATGAACATGTTGGGATTTTTAAAACTGCATTGAACGAGTTAAAGAATTTTCAAGTATCGGATAAAATTAAACAACAAGTAAATCTAATTAATGGTCCTTTAAACGATTACATCATTTCTTCAGGACAGTTGATTACCAAAGGTTTGTATTCTAATTTTGAATTACATACTGTGCAAGGTAAAAAAGAAATGCATGCGTATAAAAACACCTTTGATCGCTTAGCTTTACAAATGGAGGCTTTAAGTGAAAAAATTGAAAAAGAATATACGCACCAACAAGACGTATTGACAGAGTATACACATCAAATTCAATTAATATTATTCCTTTTAGGAATTGTAGTTGCGGTAATCGCTTTGCTTTTGAGTTTGTATGTGTCTAAATTGATTGAAAAACCAATATTAATTACCGAAGAAGTACTTGGTAAAATATCTTCTGGGGAAATAACAGAAACTTTCGAAGTAGAAGGGAAAGACGAAACGGCCCAAATGCTTCGTTCTTTAAATACTGTAGTTGACAACCTAACTAATGTCAAACAATTTGTATCAGAAGTAGGAAAAGGAAATTTTGAAGTCGAAGTGGATATTTTTCATAATAACGGGGAAATTTACGAGTCTTTGCATAGTATGACAGATGCAATTAAAGCAAACGTAGAAGAGGATAGAAAACGTAATTGGACTTCTGAAGGCTTGGCTAAATTTGTCGATATTACACGAGATATTCAAGACATTGAAGTGTTTTATAATAACATACTTTCTAATTTAATTCGGTATGTAAACGCGAACCAAGGGTATTTGTATGTTGTAAATGATGAACACGACGAACCATTTATGGAAGTGCAAGCAGTGTATGCCTATGGTAAACAACGTTATTTAGAAGAGAAAAAAGAAATCAAATTCAAACAAGGCTTAGTTGGACAAGCATGGTTTGATAAGGAACCGCTCTATTTTACGGAAATTCCAACAGATTTTGTCAATATTACTTCAGGAATGGGGGAGGCTACACCTACTTGTGTCTTTATCGTTCCTTTAATGATTAATGAGAGAGTATTAGGGATGTTGGAAATCGCGACTTTCTCTGAAATGCAAAAACACGAGAAAGAATTTATTGTAAAATTATCCGAAACGATAGCTTCTACCGTAGACTCTGCGAAAACAAACGACCGTACACGTAAATTATTAATTGCATCCCAAGAAGCAGAACAAAACATGAAGGCGCAAGAAGAAGAAATTCGCCAAAACATGGAAGAAATGCAAGCGACTCAAGCCGAAATGGAGCGTATGCAACGTAAGATGGTGGAAGACAAAAATGCGCTTCAAAAAGAATTTGACGCAAAATCTGCAGAGCAAGTAGGGGTAATCGAAGGGATCAATGCAACCTTGGCGACTATTGAGTTCACACCTACTGGTGAGGTGATAACTGCGAATCAAAATTTCTTAGATACCATGCAATGTGAATTAACGGATATCGTTGGTAAAAATCACCGCATATTTGTGTTAGAAGACGAACGAAATTCAGAGGAATACCAAGCTTTTTGGCCGAATTTAGCAGTAGGAATACCATTCCAAGGCGACATTCAACGTCTAAATCACCTCGGAGAAGTAGTTTGGTTAAATGCCATCTACAGCCCATTGAAAGATGAACATGGTACCATTATCAAAGTGATGAAATTCGCTTTGAACATCACACCGCAAAAAACGAAAGAAAAAGAATTAGAAGTCATTTTAGAACAATCCAAAAAACAAGAAGAAGAGATTCGTACCAACTTGGAAATGATGATGGCTGCGCAGGAGGAAATGGGTATTGTGCAACGTGAAATGGAAGTGCAAAAAGAATTGGTAGACTCCGTTGCGTTGGTGGCTAAATTTAATCTGAAGGGTAACATGACCTATGTGAACGATCATTTCATGAAGGTTACCAATTATGGGTTGAAAGAGTTGTTATTTAAAGAATTTAACCTACTTAGACCGGAGGATGAAGATGGTGTATTAATAGATAAAATGTGGGAATCTGTTGCTGCTGGTTTAAAAGTAAAAGATAAAATCAAAATTAAAATGAAAGATGGTTCATCCAGTTGGTTTGAGATGCTTGTAGCTCCTATTATGAATGAAATGGGGAAACCACAAGGCTATTTATCTCAACTTTATCCAATAAAATAGTAGGAATATGATACTTTCCGTTGTAAACCATAAAGGAGGAACTGGAAAAACTACGACCGTGGTAAATCTTGCTGCTGCCTTAGTAGCTTGCAATAAAAAGGTATTAGTAATAGATTTTGATCCTCAGGGCAATCTTTCTTACTCCATAGGGATTGATGCAAACGTGCTAGGAATTTCAGAGGTATTGCAAGGAACCAAACAAGTAGAAGAAGTAATCATTCAAAAAGAAGGAATAGACATCGTTGCTTCTAATATGCATTTGTCCGATATCGAGTTAACCCTACAATCCGTGGATAACCGTGTTTTTGTATTAAAAAACACCTTGCAAAATATTCAAAGCGGATATGATTTTGTGTTGATTGATTGTCCCCCTTCTCGCTCCTTACTTACCATAAATGCACTTGCTGCTTCAGATAGTGTTATTTCAACGGTATTATTGGATGTGTTGAGTATGCAAGGATTGAATCAGATTAATAAAACGATCGTGGATGTAACCCAACATTTCAACTCTTCTTTACGCTTTTTAGGGGTGGTTGCGGTGCAATACGATAGCAGAAAAAAAATAGCGCAGGAAGTACTCAACTTCATGAAAGAAAGTTTTGATTTACCGCTTTTTGAAACGTATATAAGAAATAATGTAAAGGTGTGCGAAGCTCCTTCACATGGGAAAAGTGTCTTAAAATATGCGCCAACCTCCAATGGTGCAGTAGATTACTTGAATTTAGCAAAGGAATTATTCACAAGAATTTAAAGAATATGGCATTAGGATCGAACATGAAAATTGACAGACTTATTCCCACAGAAATTAACGTGGAGAAAAGTACGATTGAAATACCTCAAAGTATCGAAAAAACACAAGAAGAACCAGTACTTGAAAGTGTTCCTGAATCTGTCGTAGTGGAACCAAAACCGGAGGTGAATATGGAGACTGCTTCTGCATTTGTAGATATTGTAAACGAAGACATAAGTATCAAGTTTACGCCTTCCAGACGAAAAACACAGAAAAAGATATTAATTACAATCGAAGGAAATCTTACGATTAGTAATGTGGAATTATTGCATAAACAAGTGGATCAAGTATTTGCTTCTTTTGACCACGTAGATATCACCTTAACGAATGTTACGGAGATAGATTTGACGGTTATTCAATTGTTCCATACAATTCGTGTAAATTATTATCCGCAAAATAAATTTATATACATCAACGCTGAATTTTCAAAAGAAGATAGAAAATTATTGAATTTGTGTGGTTTTACAGAATTTCAAACCCAAAAAACCGCCGTGTAGTAGAGATGTTGTATTACAACATCTCTCTACACGCACAGATATTGTATTACAACATCTCCCTACACGCACAGATATTGTATGTACAGATGTTGTATTACAACATCTCCCTATATCTCCCACATCATCCATAATTTATAAAATAAATCATGAAAAAAAACATATTAATAGTCGACGATTCTGAAAGCATACGTGAAGTGGTTTCCATCGCTTTGCAAAGTGAAGGGTACAACGTATTCACCGGGATCGATGGACAAGATGGACTAAAAGTTTTATTGGAAAATACAAATGTTAATTTGATAATTTCGGATTTAAACATGCCCAACATGAATGGGATATCCTTCTTGAAAGAGGTTAGAAAAATAGATAAATATAAATATTTACCAATCTTAATTCTTACCACAGAATCACAAGAAGCGAAAAAATTAGAAGCTAAACAGGAAGGTGCAACGGGTTGGATTATTAAACCATTTGTGAAAGATAAATTACTTGCAGTTGTTAAAAAAGTAATACGCTGATATGGAAGAAATGAAAGATACATACATTCAAGAAGCGAATGAACTGTTAGAAAATTTGGAGTCTTCCTTATTGTCATTGGAAGATAATCCAAACGATAATTCGAACATTGAGCAAGTGTTCCGTGTCATGCATACCCTGAAAGGGAATAGTAGTATGTTTGGTTTGACAAAAATCGCAGAATTTGTGCATGATTTGGAAACCATCTACGACAAGATTAGACAAGGCGAAATGAATTTATCCAAGGAAATATTAAATACTACTTTGGCTTCCTTCGACCACCTAAATCGTATCATTCATGATTCGGAATTGCAAGACCCAAAGAATATAGAGAATCACCAAGAATTAATTAAAAAAATTCATACGTTTATTCAAAAAGAGTCGACAGCAACAAATGCAAACGTTACTTCTGCAACGACGATGGAGAATAACGCTTTAAGAACGGTACAAGTTATTTTTCAACCAAACGAGGATTTATTTTTAGATGGAACGAATCCTTTATTCTTAATTGCCGACTTAACTTCTTTGGGTAAAAATTGCGTTATTCCTCACTTCAAACGAGTACAAACCTTGGATGAGTATAATCCAACTTTTTGTATAACTTATTGGGAAGTGTATTTGGAAACGAAAGTTCCTAAAGAAGAAATTATGGATGTGTTTGTCTTTGTGGAAGGAAATGCAAAGATTGAAATGAATGAGTTTCCCTACGTTAATTTAATCTCCAATAGAGAATTCATTACAACGGTGAATAGTGTTATTTTTAAAGATGCATTAATCGACAAAGTAATCTTAACCGAACAAATTGAAAAAGTAGGAGAAAAAGTATCCTCAGTTACGCCAAATGCAAAAGGGGTAATAGTACAAG
Source organism: Bacteroidota bacterium (assembly GCA_947378245.1). Lineage (GTDB taxonomy): Bacteria > Bacteroidota > Bacteroidia > Flavobacteriales_D > Crocinitomicaceae > CANHVK01. The sequence goes on along the minus strand of CANCJF010000064.1, from coordinate 8,229 downwards.
ATGCTGACGCTGCTGTGCGTATAGAAAGCAAAGAAAAAGTGGTTTCAAGCATACGTGTTGCTTCCGATAAATTGGATGAGTTAATGAACTTGGTGAGTGAGTTAGTGACTACGCAAGCTAGTTTAACCCTGTATAATGAAAAAAATGAAACGCCAGAATTAGAAATAATTTCGGAAAACATAGAAAAATTATCCCGTCGTTTAAGAGATATTGCATTTGGGATGACCTTGGTTCCTATCAATAACATGTTCAGTCGTTTCCAACGTTTGGTAAGAGATATGTCGGAAACACTTGGAAAAGAAATTCAGTTTGTAACGGAAGGTGGTGAAACGGAATTGGATAAATCCATTATTGAAACGCTTACGGACCCTTTAATGCATATCATTCGAAACAGCTTAGATCATGGATTAGAAAAGCCAGAAGATCGCATGTTTCTTGGAAAGCCTAGAAAAGGTACCGTGAAATTAAAGGCTTTTTATTCTGGAATCTCGGTATATATTCAGATTATCGACGATGGGAAAGGTATTGATGTAGAAGCTGTCAGAAATAAAGCGATTAGCAAAGGTTTCTTAAAAGAAGAAGATGTTTTATCGGATAAAGAAATTTTTGACTTTATCTTTTTCCCAGGATTCTCTACTGCAGCGGTAGTTACCGATATCTCTGGAAGAGGAGTTGGAATGGATGTCGTTAAACGTAACATTACAGACTTAAAAGGTTCAATCGTTGTGGAATCAGCAGTAAATGTTGGGACTACACTGACGATTAAATTACCATTAAGTCTTTCTATTATCGATGGTTTATTGGTTGAAATTGAAAAAGTAAATTACATTATTCCATTATCGGTAGTGAACAAATGCTACGAAGTGAATAATGCAGATATGCTGCACAATTTCAATAAATTATTGGTGTTAGAGGAAAAACAAGTGCCATATATCAACATTCGAAAAGAATTTGGCTACCAAGATTTAGTAGAGGACGAAAAATCACAATTGATTGTGGTGAGTGATGGAGATCACGAGGTAGGAATCTGCGTAGATTATATCGTTGGAGAATACCAAGCAGTAGTGAAACCAATCGGTAAATACTATAAAAATCAAGATTTTATTTCAGGTGCAACAATCCTGGGAGATGGTTCTATCGCGTTAGTGATGGATACACATAAAATAGTGGAATTATATACAGAACACGTTAAAATGGAAGTAAGATAATGAAGACAGATGTAACAAACGAAAACAACTTAGGGGAAACCAAGTCTTTCTTGTCCTTTAGATTAGGGGAAGAACATTTCACCATTCCAGTAATGAAAATTATGGAAATTTTGGAAGTTCCTAAAATCACCAAAGTGCCGCAATCACCTAACTTCTTAGTAGGGGTGATAAACCTTAGAGGTGCTGTTTTACCGGTGATTGATACGCGAATAAAATTTGGGATGACCCAGATGGAATACACAATCAACACCTGTATTTTAGTATTGAGCGTAGAAGTGAATGACGAAACCTTAGTGGTAGGAGCTTTGGTTGACTCGGTGTCAGAAGTGTTCGAATTAAATGAATCAAAAATCAAACCTTCTCCTTCCATCGCAACGAAATACCGTGCAGATTATATCGCTGGTATGATACAAGAAGACGACCATTTCATGATGGTATTGAATATTGATAAAGTGTTTTCTTCCATGGATTTAGAGTCAATGGCAGAATCCAAAGAAGTAAAAGTTGAAGAGAATAAATAAATTGTTTAATTATAAAAAGTAAATAAAATGGGATTATTTGGAGGTGTATCATCAAAAGAAACACAGCTTTTAGCAAGTGTTTTAGATAAAATAGCAAATGGCGATGTAAATGTGAAATTATCAATCGATAATTTTTCAGATGCTTCCGTTGTTAGTGCAGTGAATAACTTAGTAAAATCAGCGAAAGAATCCAACGAAAAATTGGTAGACAGTGCTTCGATGATTGAAGCGAAACAACAAGAAGTAAACGCGAAAAATGAAGCGATAAATGCACTACAAGGAATTAAATCTACAGTAGATGCATCCTTTGCTTCTATTGAATTTGATGTGAAAGGAAACATTCTTTCTGCAAATGCAAATTTTGTTCACGCATTAGACTATACAAATGAATCAGAGTTAGTTGGTAAACACCATTCAATGTTTGTTACCGAAGAATACAAAAGATCAAATGAATATTCCCAATTTTGGAACGACCTTGCACAAGGAAGAATACAAGCGGGTGAATTCATGCGTATCTCGCGTGATGGAAAAGAGATTTGGATCCAAGCTGCATATACGCCTCTAAAAGACGACAAAGGAAATGTAGTTAAAGTAATTAAAATTGCTTCGGATATTACAGCGCAAAAACAAGTATTAAAAGAAAACGAACTAAACATTGCTGCATTAAAATCGGAAATAGAAACACGTATGAAGTTAGTAGATGAACTTTGTATCGTTTCCGAAGTAGATTTACGTGGTCACATTACCTACGTTAACGATAAGCATTGTGAGGTTTCGCAATACAAACGCGAAGAACTTATTGGTCAAAATCAAAACATCGTTCGTCACCCAGACATGAAAAAAGAGGTGTTTAAAGAACTTTGGTCTACGATCATGCGAGGAGAAGTATTTAGAGGTCCGGTGAAAAACCGCAAAAAAGATGGTACTCCTTACTACGTAGATGGTGTGTTTGCTCCAGTGATGGGTCCAAACGGTAAACCGGTAAAATACATTGGGGTACGTTATGAAAATACCGAACAAACATTTGCAGCACAAGAAGCAAAAGGGGTAGTTGATGCAATTAATACTTCGTTCGCTTACATTGAATTTGATACAAAAGGAAACATCCTTACTGCAAATGACAATTTCTTAGGTGCATTAGGTTATTCATTAAATGACATCGTTGGTAGACACCATAGAATGTTTGTGGATCCAGAATTTGTAAATTCTTCTGCATATGTTAAATTCTGGGATGACTTAGCAATGGGTATTGCTCAAAATGACCTATTCAAACGTATTACGCGTTCTGGAAAAGAAATTTGGATTCAAGCAGTATATTCTCCGGTAAAAGATGAAATGGGCAGAATCGTTAAAATTGTGAAAGTTGCTACAGATGTAACTGCTGCAACAGAAGCGGCAAAAGACACTGCGGAAGCTGCAGAAGAAGCAACACGTGTATTAGCTTCTTTAGCAGAAGGGGATTTGACACAAAAATACGAGGTGGAAACGAAAGGTAACCTTAAAATAATGGGTGAATCTTTAAATAGAACCATCGATACCTTAAGCGAGTTGATTTCAACAGTTGTTACCAATGCAGATAATATTGCTGCTGCGAGTGTGCAAATGTCTTCTTCAGCACAACAATTGTCAGAAGGTGCAACGGGACAAGCAAGTTCAGTAGAGGAAATTTCATCTTCTATGGAACAAATGACTGCAAACATCCAACAAAATACAAGTAACTCTCGCCAAACAGAGAAAATTTCTACGCAAGCTGCTTCGGATATATTAACAAGTAAAGAATCGGTAATCGAAACAGTGGCTTCAATGAAAACAATTGCTTCTAAAATTTCGATCATCGGTGAAATTTCAAGACAAACAAATTTACTTGCATTAAACGCTGCTGTAGAAGCTGCTCGTGCGGGTGAACATGGACGTGGTTTCGCGGTGGTTGCTGCTGAGGTACGTAAATTGGCAGAACGTTCGCAATTAGCAGCGACAGAGATTGATGAGGTTTCAGGGAAAAGTGTTGACATCGCTCAAAAATCAGGTGAAATGTTGAACGAGGTAGTACCTAACATTCAAAAAACTTCCGATTTAGTGCAAGAAATCACGGCTTCAAGTGTAGAACAAAGCGCTGGTGCAGATCAAATAAATAGTGCGATTCAAATGCTAAATAATGTAGTGCAAGAAAATGCTGCTACAGCGGAGGAAATGGCTGCTGGTGCGGAAGAATTAAATGCACAAGCCGAACAATTACAAGAAGCGGTTGCGTTCTTTAAACTAGATAGCATTTCTAACAATAGAAAATTTGAACAAAAAGCAACGATTAAAAAACCAACGATTCATACCCAAAGACCTGTTGTTAAATCAACATTAAAGACGGGATCTGTAAATATTAATCTTGGTGGACCAGACAGCTTAGACAACGATTTCCAATCCTTCTAATCCGTATGGGCGAATAAATATTCGCCCAAATCGTAGTTCTGGCGTGTTCGGGTGTGTTCGGGCGTGTTCGGGCGAATCGCGATTCGCCCTATATCCGCCCTATATCCGCCCTATATTCGCCCTTAAATAAAAAGCAACACCAATGCCAATCATCGACGACAAAAAAGAATTATCTGAATTGGATTTCAATAAGTTAAGTAGCTTTATTTATTCCAATTTTGGGATAAAATTACCTTTAGCGAAAAAAACGATGTTGCAATCGCGTTTGTTAGCGCGTTTAAAAGCGAATAACATCGATTCGTATAAGGAATACTGCAACTTTGTACTTTCAGGTAAAAGTGGAGAATCAGAAATCATTAACATGATAGATCTGGTTTCTACTAATAAAACAGATTTCTACCGCGAACCGGCACATTTTGATTTTATGAAGCAGGTAATTCTTCCTGAATATTATCAAAATAATTCAGAGAAACAATTCAAAGTTTGGAGTTCTGCAAGTTCGTCAGGTGAAGAGGCATATACGATTGCGATGGTGATCAGTGAATTTATGGAGGGCAAAAGAAAATTTGACTTTTCAATTCTTGGGACGGATATCTCAACACGTATTTTGGAAAAAGCTGCAACTGCAATTTATCCCTTAGAGAGGGTGGATGTAGTTCCTTTAGCGCAAAAGAAAAAATACCTTCTGAAAGGAAAAGACGAAACAAATCCTTTAGTGAGAATTATTCCAGATCTAAGAGCGAAAACAAGATTCAAACGTCTAAATTTAATGGATAATAATTACGACGTACCGAAAGAATTTGATTTGATTTTTTGTCGAAATGTATTGATTTATTTTGATCGAGAGACGCAAGAAAAAGTAATTAATAAATTGTGTACCCACCTTAAAGTGGGTGGCTATTTTTTCTTAGGTCATTCAGAATCTGTAAACGGATTAGATGTTCCTCTGAAACAATTGAAACCTACAATTTTTATTAAAACACATTAATAATTATTGTAGGGATGTTGCATTGCAACATCCTTCAAGATCATCCCATTTAAAAAATATAATATGAAACACGAATTATCAGACCAGGAATTACTAAACGAATTAAAACAACGTTTTGATTTAAATGCTTCCATGCTTATTGAGCAACAAAATTTGATTACGCAATTAAATGAGGTAAATGAAAAATTACTTCTTTCGGAAACATTGAAAAGTAACTTCTTGTCTAACATTAGAAATGAAATTAATAATCCCATTGCTGCCGTATTGGAATTAGCAAAAAATATTTCAGAAGGTAATTTAGAGGTCCAATCCATGCAAAAATTTGCGACCTTAATTTATTCAGAAGTGTTTGATTTAGATTATCAGTTGAGAAACATTTTTTTATCTGCAGAAATCGAAGCTGGAGAGGCTCAACTTTCTATAAATACAATCAATATAACAAGTTTCTTAAAGAATTGTATCGACGCATTTGCAACAAAAATCAAAAAGAAAAACATTCAGCTCTCCTACAAAAGTGGGGTGGAGGATGAGTTGAATTTCAAAACTGATGCTGAGAAATTACAATTAATTTTAAGTAATATTATCGGAAATGCAATTCAATTTAATGCAAATGGTGGGGAAGTATGTATAGAAAGCACCTACGAAAATCACGGCCTTAAAATTGTAATTACTGACAACGGAATAGGGATAAAAGAAGAAGATATTGACAAAATTTACGATCGTTTTCACCAGATAGAAGAAGGTTCAACAAAGACCTATGGTGGACATGGTTTAGGATTAAGTATTTCCAAAGCATTACTAGAAATTATAGATGGAACCATTTCTGTGGAAAGTAAATTTGGGGAAGGAAGCACGTTTACAATTCATCTAAATGAATTAGAATCCGTTGATGGACAAGACGATATGTTTTCATCCGTTGGAAATGAATTTTTATTCGAACAAGACGAAGACGACATGTTATTTTAATATTTTGCTGTAGAGATGCTGAATTTCAGCATCTCCCTGCTTTTACGGATATTGCACTGCAACATCCCCCAATAAAATAAAAAAAATGGAACAAATAATAAATAAACACTACCTATACCCCTCGGCTCTTTTTGCGGAAAAAGAATCCTTTTGGGTAGACACGGTTCTCGGATCGTGTGTAGCAGTGTGTTTATTCGACCCTGTTACAAAGCTTGGAGGAATCAATCATTACATGTTACCCTTGTGGAATGGGAATGGTTTGGCTTCCCCTAAATTTGGAAACATTGCCATCGAAAAATTAATTGAAAAAATGGTAAAGAATGGCGCGATCAAATCACGCTTAGTGGCCAAAATTTTTGGTGGGGCGGATCAAATGGCTAGTTCAATGAAAATTGGAGACAGAAATATTGAAATCGCAAAAGAAATTTTAGGTCTACACAATATTCCAATTATCGCTGAAAATACCGGTGGATTGGTTGGTAGAAAATTACGCTATGAAACAGGCACTGGAAAAGTGCTTATGAAATTTTTAACAAAAGGGTAGATGGAGAAGATTAAGGTATTAATTGTGGACGATTCAGCATTAGTAAGACAAACACTCGTTGCTATTTTAGAGTCTGATCCTATGATTGAGGTCGTAGCGGTTGCTTCGGATCCATATGTGGCGGTAGAAAAAATAAAAGAGGTGGTTCCAGATGTTATCACTTTGGATGTGGAAATGCCTCGAATGGATGGGTTGACTTTCTTAAAGAAATTGATGTCTCAGCATCCAATTCCGGTGATTGTGATATCAACGTTGACGGAAAAAGGCACCGACTCTGCGATGTTAGCCTTAGAATATGGAGCAGTAGAAGTAATTGCAAAACCAAAAGTAAATACCAAACAAGGATTAGAACAAGCAAAAATTGAATTGTGTGATAAAGTTAAAGCTGCGGCGCAAGCACAAATTAAAAAGAAAAATAGTTACAGTAGAGATTCAGATGCAGTCGCACCTAAGTTGTCTGCGGATGCCGTATTAGCGAAACGTGCATATACGAGTTTGGTTCAAACAACCGAAACTGTTATTGCAGTAGGAGCTTCTACAGGTGGTACAGAAGCCTTAAAAGTATTTTTAGAAGGGTTTCCGTCCGATTGTCCTGGAATTGTTATTGTACAACACATGCCTGCGTTATTTACCCAACAATTTGCAAAACGATTAAATGAGATTTGTAAAATTACGGTCAAAGAAGCTGAAAATGGAGACAAAGTCTTACGTGGTCATGCGCTCATCGCTCCGGGAGGAAAACATTTAGTATTGAAACGAAGTGGAGCGGTTTACCATGTGGAAGTGATCGATGGTCCATTAGTAAATAGACATCGTCCTTCGGTAGATGTACTTTTTCGTTCGGTAGCAAGGTATGCCGGTAAAAATGTAGTAGGGGTTATACTTACAGGTATGGGGGATGATGGCGCAAAGGGTATGTTAGAGATGAAAGAAGCAGGAGCGTATACGATTGCACAAGATGAAAAATCCTGTGTGGTATTTGGTATGCCTAAGGAAGCCATTAAGTTAGAGGCAGTAGATTCGATTTTGCCTTTGACTGAAATTGCTAAATTTGTGCTTAAAAAAGTGAATGTATAATTTAATAAATAAATAAAATGAAAAAAGTACTTATTGTGGACGACTCGATGTATATGAGAACATTAATCAGCACAGCGTTAAAAAATACAGGGAGATACGAAATCATTGGTCAGGCGGGTAATGGTACAGATGGAATTGAAATGGCTTTAGAACATGAACCAGATTTAATTACGATGGACAATATTTTACCAGATATGATCGGGACGGATATCGTGAAGGAATTAAGAGCAGAAGGTATTACTGCTAAAATCATTATGGTGAGCGCGGTGGGTCAAGATGATGTGATCGCAGAAGGAATGGCAAATGGTGCACAAGACTATTTGGTTAAACCTTTTACGGGTGAACAATTAGTAGAAAGAGTGGATCTTTTATTTTAAGAAGTAGTATGGGTAATTTTACAAACGAACAACTTTTTGTTGCGAAAGAAATAGTTTCCGATGGTTTAGAAAAAGCTGCGGAATCATTATCCTTTTTCTTAAATGAAAAGGTATCGCTATTTCA
>CANCJF010000063.1 GCA_947378245.1 Bacteroidota bacterium | reverse complement strand
TTTTCTTTTGCATTCTCGGATAATTCAATCGTATATCCTTCATTTAGAATTTCTTCTAGTTGCTCTAGCGAAATCCAATCGTTGTTAATTAAGTACTTTTTCATTTTATTATATTTTTCTATCTTCCCCCTTTGAAGGGGGACCGAGGGGGATGACTTTTTAAAGGTCACCTCCCTCAATCCCTGCACTTACGTTTGGTCTTCGAAAGCAATGCTTTCTCTCCTCAATGAGGGAAGACTTAAATTTTGCTTCTATTTATTGTCTTCAATCGTTTCCTTGTCTTCGACTCCGCTCAGACTGACGGAAACCCTCTTCGTCCCCCTGAGCGGAGTCGAAGGGCTACTTTTTCACTAAAGAGATCAATTCTTCCACACTCACTTCTTCCTGCTCTCCAGTTTCCATATTTTTTAATTGAATGATCTCATTTGCCATTTCATCTTCACCAACAATCGCTACGTATTTCACGCGCACATCGTTTGCATACTTCATTTGCTTTTGCATTTTCGCTTTGGATGGATACAATTCACACGAGATACCGTTTTTACGAATGTCTTTCACTAATGGTAAACAATATGCTTCTTCCGCTGCACCAAAATTCACGAATAACACTTCCAATCCTTGCTCCACTTCTTTTGGAAACAATTCTAATTCTTTCAATACGTCATAGATACGGTCCGCACCAAACGAAATTCCAACACCCGACATATTTGGCATTCCAAACAAATCCGTCAAGTTATCGTAGCGCCCACCACCGCAAATACTTCCCATTTTCACACCATCCGCTTTTACTTCGAAGATTGCTCCCGTATAGTAATTCAAACCACGTGCTAAGGTCACATCAAACACCAAATTTGCTTTTTCTAGACCTAATTTTGTTGCAGTATCAATCACATACACCAACTCTTCGATTCCTTTCAAACCAATTTCACTTGTCGCTAAATAAGTTTTCATCGCTTCAATACGTTCTTGGTTCGAACCAGTCATCGTCAACAATGGTTGGATGCGTTCAATCGAACTTTCAGCAACCCCTTTTTCCTGTAATTCTTTGATAACACCTTCTTCCCCAATTTTATCTAACTTATCCAAGGCCACTGTGATGTCAATCAAACGATCAGACTCCCCAGAAACCTCAGCTATTCCAGATAAAATTTTACGGTTATTGATGTAAATTGTGAAAGCTGGCAACTGTAAATTGCTCAATACCTCATCAAACAACTGAATAAAATCCACTTCGTACAACAACGAGTCGCTTCCTACTACATCCGCATCACATTGAAAAAACTCTTGGTAACGACCATGTTGCGGACGATCTGCTCTCCATACAGGTTGAATTTGATAACGCTTAAACGGAAACGATAATTCATTCTGGTGTTGTACTACAAAACGCGCAAACGGCACCGTCAAGTCATAACGCAAGGCTTTTTCCGCTAACGAATTCGCAAAACGCGCTAAGTTCCCTTCTTCCAATGCTTGGATATCCGCTTTCTTTTGCTTATCACCCGAATTTAAAATTCTAAAAATCAAACGATCCCCCTCTTCGCCATACTTCCCCATCAAGGTAGAAGACAACTCAAAGGAAGGAGTTTCAATCGGTAAGAATCCAAAGTTTTTATAAGAGGCCTTAATCGTGTCGAAGATGTAATTTCTGCGAGCCACTTCATAAGGTAAAAAATCACGTGTTCCTTTCGGAATGGATGGTTTTTGCGCCATGGTTGAATAGTTTGTCGCAAAGATAAGTTTATTAATTTGAAAATTTGAAAATGAGGTGATTTGAAAATTAATGTAGCAATGAATTCAATGTAGCAATGTGTAAATGGAAAATCACTGAGCATCTTCTTAAATTTCCCTGAAAGGGAAACCATTCACTAACATAGGACGAAGTCTTATGAGATAATGACTCCTATCCTCTCTAGCCCTGAAGGGGCGAAATAGAATGAAATTTTAAGTACCCAATAAACATAACACTTCAAGATGACAAAGAAAAACACTATGGTAAAATCCCCAACAAATTGTGCGGATGATTATCGTGACTATACAAATTAAACTCTTCTGACAACTTCTTAACGACACTGTCTTTATTGACATTCATTCGTTTTCGCATATTTAATTGTTTGTCTAATTCTTGAAAACATGGAAGGGTACTTGTGTAATTTTTAATCACGTACTTATCAATGTATGGATCAAAATCTAAATTTATGCCATAACGACCCTTTCCATTTGCTTTAGTATATAAATCGTATTGTAAGGTTACTAATTCTCTTGTATAATCTGGTAAATTCTTCGTGATATAAATAGATTCAATGTATGCGTTGCTTTTACCAAGTACTAAAGTGTCATTGTACATAAAGTCAAACAAAATATAGATATTCGGAGTATCATTATATATATAGGAAATACATGAATTTTTTCGTTGACATTCACCGTTATCATGCATCGTTGCATCATACAATGGATGTTCTATTTTTTCCTCATCCATTATAAATTTAGACACACTTTCTCCACATGTAGATTCAATAAATTGAAAATATTCACACTTATTTCTTAAATATATTTCTTCATAGTCAATATTATGATAAAGAGTAAAAATAAAATTGTTTGGATAATATAATTCTTCATTAAAATAGTATAATCCACTTTTCAAAAACGATTCATTGATGAAACTTCTTTTCAAATCATAGATTCCAAGACTGTATGTCAAACAATTCAAATAATCATATTTACGTTTGTTTTCATAGTTGAAGGAGCGAATAAGTGTATCATCTATTTTCATCAAATACGGAATTGATTTTTCAGTGCCTCGATTTAAGAAATTTAATTTGTAATAAAATGAATTAGTATCATGAATGATATTTTTTACTTCAGAGTCTTCTAATTTCTTAAGCACTTTAAAAGCATCTATATATCTAATAAATGCATAAGGCAAAGTAAACACTACATCGTATTTATTTTCGTTAAGGTATTTTTTTGCAAACCCAATCTTTACTATTTCAAGCCTTTTTTCGCCTGTTTGTTTATGTTCCACAGTATCTTCATAGATGACTAAACGAGAAAGGCTCTGGAAATCAAAATAGTAGATCCATGGAGAAACTAATTTAGGCTCTGACAAACCAGTATTTGGATTTAAGAATACTAATTCCTTACCAGATATGGAATCGGTTTGGAAAATTGGTACGCCAGAAGAATCAACTCTCATAAATTCTTTAGTCGAAAAAATTAAGGTCGTATCTATTCTACGTTTTTGTTTAAAAAAAATTGAATCCAAAGTATTTATACCATATAAATGATTTTTAGAAAGCAAACTAACCAAACTAAAAGGATTCGAATAATCAAAAATATTTTTTGTCTCCTCTGTTTTATCGATAATAGAAACAAAACCATCGAAAATTTCGGAGGAATCTGTATAAATAAAAGTATCCTGAGAATAGGAATACGTTATCCCGAAACAAAGAATAAATGAAAAGAAAAGCTTCATTGGATTTTTTTTAAAAGCATTAAAACCATTCGAAAAACAAAAATAAATCAATAATCGTATTTTTCAACACCTTAATATAGAGATTATTTTTCAATACTTCCTTGTTTCACGCGTAGAAAATCCCATTACACGTTCTGTTTTCGTGTAAAGATTTTTCGATTTTCCTTTACACGTTCTATTTTCATGTAAAGATTTCTCGATTTCCTTTACACGTTCTATTTTCATGTAAAGATTTTTCGATTTTCTTTACACGTTTTATTTTCATGTAAAGATTTTCCGATTTTCTTTACTCGTTCTACATCTTTCTATTCCAATTACAAATTTTCAAGAATAAAAAATTGGAGAAAGTTAATTTTTAAGATAACTTTGTGTAATGGTTAGAACAATTTTATTTCATGAAAATCATTTCATCGAATTTTATATGTTGCAAGACGCAAAGGTGAAAGCAAAAATTCAATATGTATTAGAATTAATAAGACAGGTAGATCGAGTTCCTGAAAAGTTTTTAAAGCATCTAACAGGAACAAATGGGCTTTATGAAGTTAGAATTGAACATAAATCAGATATATACAGAGTGTTTTGTTGTTTTGACGAAGGTAAATTAGTTGTTTTATTTAATGGCTTTCAGAAAAAAACAGAGAAAACACCCGCAAAAGAAATCGAAAAAGGATTAAAATTAATGAATGAATATTTTGCACTAAAAAAATAGGACTATGAAAAAATATACTGACATAAAAAATTTCGACCAATTAATTGAAGTTGAACATGGAAAAATCGGTTCAGAATCAAGAATGGAATATGAAAAAAACGCACACATGTTCATCGTTAGTGAAATGCTAAAAGAAGCTAGAAAAGAAGCTAAATTAACACAAGAACAATTGGCAGAAAAAACAGGAACTAAAAAAAGTTACATTTCAAAAATTGAAAATGCAAAAGGGAACATACAATTTTCAACGCTAATAAAAATCTTTGAAGTGGGTTTAAACAAAAGGATTGGACTGACTTTTTTATAAAAAAATGTCATTTTGTCACTTCCTCCCCCTTGGCACAATCATTGTCAATTCCCTACCATATCAGTTTAAATTCTAAAAAAAATAAAAACTATGAGAACAGGTCAAATTAATGTATCAACGGAAAACATCTTTCCAATCATTAAAAAATTCTTGTATTCGGATCACGAAATTTTCTTGAGAGAATTAGTTTCCAATGCAGTGGATGCGTCACAAAAATTAAAAGTTCTTACATCAACAGGTGAATTTAAAGGTGATTTAGGTAACCTTGAAGTAAATGTCATCTTAGATAAAGAAGCGAAAACATTAACTATCAGCGATCGTGGTATCGGTATGACAGGAGATGAAATCGATAAATACATCAACCAAATTGCATTTTCAGGAGCAGAAGAATTCGTAAAACAATACGAAGGAAAAGAAGGCGCTGAAAACATTATTGGTCACTTCGGACTTGGATTCTACTCTGCGTTCATGGTAGCTGAAAAAGTGCAAATCAAAACATTGTCTCGTCACGAAGGATCTCAAGCGGTTCAATGGGAAAGTAATGGTACGACTGAATTCACCATTACAGACATTGAAAAAGCAGAAAGAGGGACAGACATCGTATTATACATCACGGAAGAATCTGCGGAATTCTTAGAAAAAGCACGTATCCAAGGCATCCTTGACAAATACTGTAAATTCTTACCTATTCCTGTAATCTTTGGTACGAAAACGGATTACATCGATTCTCCTGAAGGGGAAAAAGACGAAAACGATAAAATCAAACGCGTTTCTATCGAAATCCCAAACCAAGTGAACAACCCTGCTCCAGCATGGACAAAAGCACCAATCGACTTAAAAGACGAGGATTATAAAACGTTCTACCGTGAGTTATACCCAATGTCGTTCGAAGAACCATTGTTCCACATTCACTTAAACGTAGATTACCCATTCAACTTAACAGGGATTCTTTACTTCCCAAAAATCAAGGAGAATGTGGAAATTCAACGTAACAAAATCAATTTATACTCTAACCAAGTGTTCATTACTGACAGCGTTGCTGAGATTGTACCTGAATTTTTGACGTTATTACACGGGGTAATTGATTCTCCAGATATTCCATTAAACGTTTCTCGTTCTTACTTACAAAGCGATGGTAACGTGAAGAAAATCTCTTCGCACATCACGAAAAAAGTAGCGGATAAATTAGCGGAAATGTACAAAAAAGACCGTGCTGATTTCGAAGCGAAATGGGATGATTTAAAATTATTCGTAGAATACGGAACATTGTCTGACGATAAATTTGCAGAAAAATCTAAATCTTTCTCTTTATTAAAATCTACAGACGGAACATTCAGTACAATCGAAGAATACATCGAGAAAATCAAACCGTTACAAACAGATAAAGACAACAAAATTGTTGCACTTTACACACACGATGCAGACGCACAATATGGTTTCGTGAAAGCGGCGAAAGACAGAGGATATGACGTAATTGTTCTTGATGGACCATTGGTTCCTCACTGGATTCAAAAAATGGAAATGTCCAATGAGAACCTTTCTTTTGCTCGTGTTGATGCAGATACATTGGATAAATTAATCAAAAAATCGGAGGAAATTCCTTCTGTATTGACTAAAGAAGACGAAGAAAAATTGAAACCAGTATTTGAATCATCTGTGAACAAAGATAAATTCCGCGTTGAATTTGAAAGCATGAGTTCTTCAGAAGCACCAATCATCATCACACAACCTGAGTTCATCCGTCGTATGATGGAGCAACAACGCACTGGTGGAGGTGGTTTCATGGGAGCCTTCCCTGAAATGTACCAATTGGTAGTAAACAGTAACCACCCTAAGGTGAGTGAATTGTTAGCTGCGGAAGATGGTGTTCGTGCTGAAAAAACAAAACAATTAACAGACCTAGCTTTACTTTCCCAAGGATTGTTAAAAGGTGCTGATTTGAACAAATTTATTGAACGTTCCATTGAATTAGTTTAATAAATCTTAATACTTTTATCCCTTGCCTTTTGTAAAGACGCAATGCATTGCGTCTTTACGTGAAGGCAAGGGATTTTTATTTACCATTAAAACATACGATTTTGTTTAAAATTATTTTTGCCGTTGGAGGTTTTCTTTTAACTAAAAGTTTCATCGGTGCTATTATTGGTTTTTCCATAGGGTCATTGGTCGACAACTACCAAAAGATGAAAGCAAACGGCGGAACGCAAGGTTCTGGTGGAAGCAATGGCTTTTCTTCTGAGGACATATTTGGTTTCTACCAACAACGTTCTTCAACGAATGACTTCCCAACGATGTTAATCGCATTATCTGCAGCTGTGATGCGTGCAGATGGTAAAGTTTTGAAGGCAGAATTAACGTATGTAAAATCCTTTTTCGCACAACAATTTGGACCAGATTTTTCGGTACAACACCTACAAACACTTAAACAATTTTTAGATTCTAACGACATTCCGTTAGAGCGTATTTGTCAAGATATTCGCATGCGTACGCAAGAAGAAGTGCGTATCCAATTGTTACACTATTTGTTCGGAATTGCGAAAGCTGATGGACATGTTGCTGATGTTGAAATAAACATATTAGAGAGAATTGCAACATTAATGGGTATCGAGCACGCCGATTTTAGAACGGTAAAAAACATGTTCTACCGCGATGTAAATTCGGATTACGCAGTTCTTGGTGTGGAACCAACAGCTACGGACGAAGAAGTGAAAAAAGCATACCGTCAAATGGCAATTCGTTACCACCCTGATAAAGTTGCATCTTTAGGGGAGGAATACCAACACGGTGCAAAAGAGAAATTTCAAAAAATTCAAGAGGCATACGATACGATTAAAAAAAGTCGCGGAATGTAATGTGGTTGTTTTTTTAATCGTGATTAATTCGCAAATACAAAAACAACCCTATCAACAATATAATTGCAGCTAGCGCAAAAATAATTCCATGGTTAAACGTGTAAATCGTTGCTGCACCAATCGGAATTAACACGCGATAAAGCGCTTGTAAACTATGGTTCGTTCCTTGTAATACGCCTTGTTTTGTATCGCTTACCGCATTGGATAACTGGGAATTATACGAAGGATCAAACAAACCTTCCCCTAAAACGATAAAAGCGACTGCAGTGAAAATTAAATAGGGAGACGGAAAATAACTCGTTACAAACAAACAAGCCAAGCCTAAACTTAAACCAAATAAACCAATTGCTCCAAGTGTTTTTTCGCTCCACTTTTTCAAGAGTAAAGGAAGAAGAACCACCCGAGAAAGTATGTCACAGACCCCTACGGTCATAAAAACTAAGCCGATAAACGAGGTCCCCCAATGCAATTCATCTTTCAAATAAATACTGGTATTGAACTGCCAAATAATTAATCCAACAAAGAAAAAAGCACCCATAATCAACAAGGTTCTCGCCTGCTTGAGTTGAAATACTTCGTTGAATTGATGATACAAATTAAAACTTTTGAGATTGAAATGACTACTGCGTTTTTCAATAGGTAAAGATTCTGGAAGCAAGAACAACACACAACCTATCGAAACAAGTGTGATTCCAGCGGTCACGAAAAAAGGTAAGGTAATTGAAATTGAACCTAGTGTTCCGCCTATCGCAGGACCAATCATAAATCCTAATCCAATAGCTCCACCTAAGATCCCAAACCATTTTCCGCGTTCTGCCGCTTCGGTACTATCCGAAATATAGGCAAACAAGGTACTTTGATTTCCAGCTGTGAGTCCATCGATAATTCTCCCTAAAAACAACACCCAAATAGCACCACCGATACCGAGTAAGAAATAACCTATTGCCGAACCAATCAAGCTAAGAATCAAGATTCGTTTTCGTCCAAAGCGATCACTCAACGCACCAAAAATCGGCGCAGCAAAAAAGGTACACAAAGCAAACACCGAAACCAAGGCGCTCATGTAAGTAGCAACTTGTTTTTCTGAGACATACTCAGACAATAAAAACGGAAGTATAGGTAATACGATTGTTAATCCAATGGCATTCAACACCGTAATTCCGGTGATGATCCACAGATTTCGTTTGTTGGATTGAAGGTTTTGAGTCATTGATTGCGCTTATAGGTTAAAAATAGGTAAATATTTAAAACGATTGTAAAAATTAATAATTAATCGTAAATTAGATTAGTAAATAATCAAAAATAAAAAGATGCCCCTTACAAACCCTAACCCAAACTACATTGTAGAAATTAAAGAAATTTTAGCACATGCACGAAAACGAGCATACTCAGCAGTCAACACCGCAATGGTTGAAGCGTATTGGAATATTGGAAAACGCATTGTAGAAGAGGAACAAAATGGTAAAGATAGAGCCATCTATGGTAAAGAAATAATTAAAAACATTTCAGAGGAACTGACCAAAGAATTTGGAAAAGGGTTCTCTACTACAAATATTAAATACTTCAGACAGTTCTATATTATTTATCCAAACGCAATTGGTCACTCAGTGAGTGACCAATTTCAAAACAATCAAAAACAAACACTTAACCCAATTTCTAATGACTTTTTACACCTGCAAAAACTATCTTGGACACATATACGTCAACTATTAAAAATTCAATCAAAAGAAGCTCAACAATGGTACCTCAAAGAAGCTGCGGAACAAAATTGGTCTGTACGAACACTTGATCGAAACATCTCAACGTTGTATTACCAACGTTTACTTTCCTCCCACGAAAAAGAAAGTGTTCAAAAAGAAATGAAACAAAACACACAAGAGTTTCAACATGACTCTTTCGAATTCATCAAAAACCCTGCTGTTCTAGAATTCTTAAACCTACCAATCAACCTGGGATACACCGAAAAAGAGTTGGAAAAAGCGTTGATTGACAACCTACAAAAATTCATTCTCGAACTTGGAAAAGGGTATGCTTTTGTCGAGCGTCAACAACTTATTCGTACAGAAACCAGTGACTTTTTCATAGACTTAGTATTCTACAACTACATTCTTAAATGTTTTGTCTTAATTGAATTAAAAACAACCAAACTCAATCACCAAGATATCGGTCAATTGGACATGTATGTGCGTATGTACGACGACCTCAAAAAACAAGCTTCGGATAATCCGACAATTGGTATTTTATTATGTACTGAAACAGATCACACCATCGCGAAATATTCCATACTAAATGATAAGGAACAACTGTTCGCTTCCAAATACATGCCGTACCTTCCTACAGAATCTGAATTAATTGCAGAAATTGAACGGGAACGAATTCAATTTTACAATCGACATTAAAACAGTTTTTCACCTCCAATTAACCCTTCTACTACTTCCCATCACCTGTAATTCCGAAGGTAAATTTTCCTTTACACATTCCCCTAATTTTTCCAACAACAATTCTTTTGCAAAGCCTTTATGGGTAATAATACTGATTTCCCTGCTTGGTTCGGGTTGTGTAAATCGTTTTATATTCGATGAACCTAACTCGTCCACGACAGACAAATACGGAACCAAGGTATAGCCAACTTCTTTTTTTACCAGGTTTTTCAACCCTTCGATTGAACCACTTTGAAGTGAAAAGTTACGCGTGTTAACTTCTAATTTACTTCCACAAATTCGCAATGCTTGCTCGCGGAAACAATGCCCCTCTTCTAACAACAAAAGCGCTTCCATCGGTAATTGATCTGCAACTAATTCTTTCTCGCGCATCAACGGATTCGAAGGATTTAGATAAACCAAAAACGGTTCGTTGTACAAAGGAATTTCGCGAATGTGCTGATCCATCAAGGGTGTTGCCAAAATACCAATATCTAAGGTCCCTTGTTTAAGCGCATCTATGATTTGTGCGGTCTGCATTTCGCGGATTTGTAAATTCACTTCGGGATACTTAGTTGTGAAATCCTGCAAAAACAACGGCAATAGATAAGGAGAAACTGTCGGTATGATTCCAAGGCGATACGTTCCTTCCAAACTTTCTTTTTCGTTGTAAACAAAGGACTTCAACTGATTAATCTCTAATAATATTGAGCGAATTTTGGCTATTATCGGCGCTCCGGCAAGCGTTGGCTCCAATGGCTTTTTGGAACGGTCAAACAAGGTGATTCCTATTTCTTGCTCCAACTTCTGTACCTGCATGGTCAAGGTTGGTTGAGTAACAAAACAATGTTCTGCTGCTTGTACAAAATGACGGTGAGTATCCAACGCCACGACGTATTCTAATTGCTGAATGGTCATAATATAGATTATATCTATACAAATATAATAAATATCGATTTGATTGATGAATGCAAATAACTCACCTTTGTCATATCAAGCAAAGCAAAATATACTAACCTAAAAAAAATAAAACTATGAGCACACGTATTTTGGGAATCGGAAATGAATTCCCTGCCTTCGAAAAAAAAGCAGTTGTATCTATTGAATACACGAAAGAATTTGGAACGGTCAATCACCTAGCACACCGTGAAGCTGGAAAATGGTTGTTATTATTCTGGTGGCCAAAAGATTTCACCTTTGTATGTCCGACGGAAATTGCAAGTTTCAACGATCACTTTGAAGATTTCAGCGCAAGAAACACCCAGGTAATTGGTGCCTCAACTGACAGTGAATTTGTGCATTTGGCATGGAGAAAAAGTCACGAAGACTTGAAAAACTTGCAATTCCCAATGTTGGCAGATACCTCAAAATCGTTAGCAGAAGAATTGGGAATTTTGGAAGCTAACGAAAAAGTGGCCTATCGCGCAACATTCATCGTAGATCCAGAAGGAATCATTCGCTGGGTCAGTGTAAATGATCTTGCAGTTGGGAGAAATGTGGAAGAAGTAATCCGTGTGTTGGATGCCTTACAAACGGGAGATTTAACACCTTGTAATTGGAAAAAGGGAGAGGAAACGTTGTAATATAAAAAAACAGTAGAGACGCAATGCATTGCGTCTCTACTGTTTTTTTATATACAATTATTTATCCAATACCCCTTTCAAATTTTTCAATCCTGTATCCAAATCTTCTTCCAACATCGCCTTCATCCCCATTAATTTGGACATTAAATTAAACGGATATGGCATTTCACCAATAAATCCCCATTTTACTATTGTGTTGTTACCCGCCTTTTCTGTCACTAAATACGCTTGATTTGTCGCTTCCATCGGACGTTTAAAACGCAACTCATAATCGATGCGGTGATTTTTAGAAATCTTTAAAATCTCTTGTTCTCCAGCACCCAAATCATCGTTTGTACTATCCCACGCTGAAACAAAACCAACGGTTCCATCTGTTCTTTTGTAAGATTTTTTTGAATTTGGATCAATCAATGCCCATTTGCTAAAATTGTCTTGATTCTTCAATAAAACAATGTAATCAAACACTTCTTCCACCGGCTTATTGATAACAATCTCACGCTCGATTTCCATCTTCTTATCTACAAACAATGCAGCGATTAAAAACACGGCAACCAAACCTAAAAAAACAACTAAAATTCGCTTTAAAATTCTCATAATCTTTTATTTAACAATTAACATATAGGCGACAAATATATAAAATATATGTAGAGACGCAATGCGTTGCTTCTCTACATATATTTCAATCTTTCCATTAATTCTTCTACTGACCTCTCCTCCGCAAACAAATCATTCGTCAGCAACAACGGACCATCCAAATCCACCCAATCCGCTAGGGATGAAATTTGCTTCGCCGCATTACTCACCACACTCGACTCACTCATGCAACCAATAATACTTTTCAATTCCATTTCTTTAGCACGTTGCAGAGCCGCAACTCCTTCCGAAATTCCACCGCACTTCATGACTTTCAAATTGATTCCGTCGAAATACTTGACCACTTTTTCCAAATCAGCGAAATTTTGAAACGATTCATCCGCGATGATAGGAATGGGACTTTGTTTCTTCAACCACAAATGACTTTCAAAATCTTCTTTATGAAAAGGTTGCTCCAAATATTCTACGCCTAAATCAGCGAGTTTATAACTCCACTCCAAGGTTAGTTTTCGATCGGTAAACCCTTGATTGGCATCAATCGTAAATGGCTTCGAAGTCAAACGTTGAAAGGTGTTCACGATTCGACCTACCTCTTCTTGATTGACCTTCAATTTATAGTATTTCATATCCGGACGATCATTGAATTTCTGCTCCATTTCTTCATCCGAAGCGATACCTAAGGTGTACGAGGTCGCTTTGTCATTCTCCAAAAGTCCATACTGTTGCGCAATCGACTGTCCAGTTATAACAGTCCGTAAATTATGCAAGGCAATATCTAACGCTCCGATGCAGAAATAACTATCTGGAAAACGTTTTTTCAAGTCCTGAATATACGGTCCAATCGATTCTGTATTTACAGGTAAAACACTTCCGTTAATCAAGGCTTTAAAAGTCTCTAATGTCTCCGTGTAATAAGGAATAAACACACATTCTCCCCATGCTTGATGAATACCTTGTGTGAGTAAAACATACACATTATCGGTCCCCGTTCTTTCCGTATGCGCGATACGAAAAGGGTACTTAAAATTAAGTCTATAAGGGTAATACGAGAGTTTGATTGGATCCATAAAACGAAAGTAAGTAAGATTTTTTATTTTTTCATTGAATATTTGACCAAATAGCTATACATTTACACAGCAAAATTCAGATTATGAACTTACACGAATATCAAGGTAAATCGATACTTACAAAGTACGGTGTAGCAATACAAAGAGGTGTTGTTGTAGAAAAAGTTGAAGACGCAGTTGCTGCAGCTAAAAAACTTACAGAAGAAACGGGTACAAGCTGGTACGTTGTTAAAGCGCAAATCCATGCAGGTGGACGTGGAAAAGGCTTAGTTGCTGAAACAGGTTCTAACGGAGTTGTTCTTGCTAAAGGAATTGACCATGTAGAAGAAAAAGTAAAAGGTATTTTAGGTGGACACCTAGAAACTGCTCAAACAAACGGAAAAGGAAAATTAGTTTCTAAAGTATTGTTAGCAGAAGACGTTTACTACCCAGGAGAAAGTGAAGTTTCTGAATTCTATATGTCTGTATTATTAGACAGAGAAAAAGGACGTAACGTGATCATGTATTCTACAGAAGGTGGAATGGATATCGAAACTGTTTCTGAAAATACACCACACTTAATCTTCAAAGAAGAAATCGATCCTAAAGTTGGTATCCAAGGATTCCAAGCTAGAAAAATTGCGTTCAACTTAGGTTTATCTGGTGAAGCGTTCAAACAAATGACAAAATTTGTTGTGAACTTATATAGCGCTTACGAAGGTTGTGATGCTGCGATGTTTGAAATCAATCCAGTATTAAAAACTTCTGACAATAAAATTATTGCGGTAGATGCAAAAGTTACGTTAGATGGTAACTCTTTGTTCAGACACCCAGACTACGCTGCTATGCGTGACTTCACAGAAGAAGATCCAACAGAAGTGGAAGCGGATGCTGCAGGATTAAACTTCGTGAAATTAGATGGTAACGTTGCTTGTATGGTTAACGGTGCAGGTCTTGCGATGGCAACTATGGATATTATTAAATTATCAGGTGGTAACCCAGCGAACTTCTTGGACGTGGGTGGAACAGCTAACGCAGAACGTGTTGAGAAAGCTTTCCATATCATCTTGAAAGATCCAAACGTAAAGGCTATCTTAATCAACATCTTTGGTGGTATCGTTCGTTGTGACCGTGTTGCTCAAGGTGTAGTAGATGCATACAAAAACATGGGATCTATTCCAGTTCCAATCATCGTTCGTTTACAAGGAACTAACGCGGTTGAAGCGAAAAAATTAATTGATGAGTCTGGATTGAATGTTCACTCAGCAGTTTTATTACAAGAAGCATCGGATAAAGTGA
Organism: Bacteroidota bacterium; assembly: GCA_947378245.1. Taxonomy (GTDB): domain Bacteria; phylum Bacteroidota; class Bacteroidia; order Flavobacteriales_D; family Crocinitomicaceae; genus CANHVK01. The sequence goes on along the minus strand of CANCJF010000063.1, from coordinate 1,957 downwards.
AAGCTGTTTTAGCTTAATCTTTAGCAAAAAAATAATAAAGAGGCTGTTTCCATTCGAGACAGCCTCTTATGTTTAACAACAATATTTATTACTTTGGGAATTTTTAATCGTAAACAGATTTTTTACAAAACTGCCGCTGAAATCGAAATCATGCGTGAAGCAGCACAAATTGTAAGTAGAACACTAGGAATATTAGCTGCACAAATTAAACCGGGTGTCACTCCACTGCATTTAGATAAAATCGCAGAAGAGTACATTCGTTCTCAAAACGCTATCCCAGGATTCTTAGGCTTATACGATTTCCCAAATACCTTATGTATTTCCATCAACGAACAAGTAGTACACGGTATTCCTGGCAACAAACCATTAAACGAAGGGGATATCATTTCGGTTGACTGCGGTTCGTATTTCGAAGGATATTATGGTGATCACGCCTATACGTTTGAAGTAGGTGAAGTAAGCCCTGAAATCAAAAAATTATTACAAGTTACCAAAGAATGTTTGGAAATTGGTGTCGCACAAACCAAAGTAGGTAACCGCATTGGAGATATCGGGTTCCACATTCAACAACATGCTGAAAAACATGGCTACGGCGTTGTTCGCGACCTTGTAGGACACGGTTTAGGTCAATCGATGCACGAAGAGCCTCAAGTTCCAAATTATGGTCGTAGAGGAACAGGAAAACAAATCCAAAACGGATTGGTGATTGCCATTGAACCGATGATCAACATGGGGACAGAACAAGTGATTCAAGCATCCGACAACTGGACTATCATTACAGCGGACAACCAACCAAGCGCACATTTCGAGCACGATGTAGCAGTAGTGAACGGAAAACCAGAAGTTTTATCTACTTTCAAATACATCGAGGAAGCATTGGCGAAAAAATAATGGCGACTGAAAAAAGAACCATTTTCTTAGCATGTGTTACCCTGACGGTTTATGCCCTGTCCGGATTATTACAACAAGGAAAATTCTTATATCCTTTTCCATTAAATGAATTCATCTTTTTAGGAGTTGGAGGATACATTGCATTTCGTAATTTCTCAGAACAAAACTTCAACTATGGCTTGCTGATAGCCTCTGCCCTATTTTACGTAGCATGTAGAAGTTATAATTGGAATTTATTTCTAGACACCGAAACCTGTGTTCAGATCGAAAAAAGTTACCTAAACGAAATCTGCTACCTCTTGTTTTACATTACGCTCAGCAGCTTAACCTATCGTTTATCGGAAAACATAAACCAAGCTAAAAAGCTAGGCAGTTACGTTGGTTCTATTTTACTTATCTTTCTAGGTTCTATATTTGATATTGATAGTATTTGTCTTCTCGGCATATTACTCCAAGTTAGTATCTTCTACAGCAAAGAAACCAGCCCCAATACCTCATTCGTTTACATCTATTTCTTTCTTGCTTTCCTCATCGCAAGCAAAGAATTGACGCTATTTCTAGCTTAACACATATTATTCTCTTCTTTTCTTTTTCCGCAAAAGAAAAGAAGCAAAAGAAAACTCGTCGCTGTATTTTTTACGTTACATTCCACTCTTGAAATACGACCTTATCGGTGATCTCTCCACATCCGTTTCGAGTTACCTCAAGGTGCCCGTATTTCAATTCGCTTCATTTACATAAAAAATAAGGCGACAATTTATGTTTCGCTTCGAATTATTATTTTCCTTAAGCTTTACAAATTCAAAAACCTTTAGCTTTTCCATATTAACTAAACATTTAAAAAATATTGAAACCATAAATCGGCCATTTATAAAGGTTACGTAGAAAATAAGTGAAATGAAACGTCGTCAAACCCTTGTTTGAACTCAGCCTTCTAATTTTTAGTATAAAAATTAGCTAAAGGCGTTTGTGAGTTTGGGTGAAGACAGTGAAATGCAACGTAATTTTCAAGGAAACTTTATAGAGGCCTAGACTTTTTGGCTCCACCTTTTTTGGCAATGAAAAA
>CANCJF010000062.1 GCA_947378245.1 Bacteroidota bacterium | reverse complement strand
TGAGCTTGTCGAAGGATGACCCTTTGACTATTTTTTATCTTGAGCTTTCACTTTGAGCTTGTCGAAATGTGTCGAAGGATGTCTTAGTGAATAATACTTTATTGATTTTAGAAAATTACAACTATTTATATCATGAAAAAAACACTATTCTTAAGTTTTTCTTTGTTGTTACTTGCGTGTACCAAAGAGATAGATAGTTCCAAAATGGGGACGAATAATAACAATTCTGAAGGTGTAAAAGGGGATACAACTAAAACGGTAACTACGTCTAAGGTTACTGGCGGAACAACAGGAGATACAACAAAATCGGGAACTAAACCAATCGTACCTGGCGGAACAACAGTAGACACTTCAAAAACTGGTAGTGTAATAATTAATGCTGCTATATCATCACTAAATTGTGGTAATGTGCAATTTATAGGGACGTTACTAAAAGGATTAAGTGCAAATTCTGTTGGCTTTACAATTTCTTATCTTGGCGGTAACGGAAAAAACTATAATTCACAAACAATATCCTCCACAGGAGTAACAGGTTTGACAGCAACTTTGCAAGCAGGTACCTTAGAAAATGGAAATGGTAGTATAAATTATGTTATTTCAGGAAAACCTCTAAGTATTGGGATTGCTACTTTTGAACTTGTTTTTATCGGTAAAACTTGTATGATAAATTTAGTAGTAAGTAATGTACAGCAACCTACAAGTGGTTATGGCGAAAACCTTGATGATATTGAAGGAAATATATATAAAACTATATTTATTGGTACACAACAATGGATGGCAGAAAACTTAAAAGTTAGTAGTTATAATGATGGTACAACAATTCCAAACATAATAGATAAAACCCAGTGGTCAAATCTTAAAACGGGTGCTTGGGTGTTTTATAACAATGACCCAGCAAACAATATTACTTATGGTAAATTATACAATTGGTATGTAATAAACACATCAACAAATGGAAATAAAAATGTTTGTCCTACTGGATGGCATGTGCCGACAGACTATGAATGGTCTACTTTAATGAATTATTTAGGTGTTTCGAGTATTTGTGGAGGTAAGATGAAAGAAATGGGCACTTCTCACTGGAATAGCCCAAATATGGATGCAACAAATAGTTCTTTGTTTACAGGGTTACCTGGAGGATCTCGTGTATACAATGGAATATATGAAGGTATTTATCGTTATGGTTCTTGGTGGAGTTCTACTTTACTTAATACTTCTGACGCTTGGAATCGAGCACTTCAAACTTTAGACCCTGGAGGAAGTAGGAATAACAACGATAAAAGATTTGGTATGTCTATACGTTGTATTAAGGACTAATATTCATCTATAAAAATCATTGTTAATTTACGTTTTTTATTTTTTAAATTTAACATAGTCATTATATAGCTTTTGTATGAATAAACTATAATATGTATTATTGCTTATAAAATTTAATTTAACATCTAACTTTATGAATAGTATGCGTTTATTATTTTTTTTTCAATTCATTGTTTTATTTTCATTTTCACAAAAAAACACGGAGTTATATAAGAGTTTTTACTTTAGTATCAATCAACAAATTATTGATAAGAAAGTTTTGTTGTTTGATGGTACACCTCTCAATTATGATCCGTTGAAAGATCTTGAATTTATCGACAATCACGTTGATTCTTTAGATGTTTGTAATAAACAACCAATCTTGTTAAATGCTAATAAGATAAGTCGTGAACGTTTGATGAAAACCAATCCACAATTAGCAAAAGATACCAGTATTTCTTTTATGTGTGTAGATCCAATCACAGGTGACCCATTGATTTATTCGAAAGAACGATTAAAATTGTATTACAACGCTTGGAAAAAGGAGTTTTTAACAGAAAAAAAGATTGTCAGAGACATTGATAAAGATTCGTTATGTTTAATTATTTATGTAGAACATGTACAACATCATGATGTTAACATAGGAGTTTATACAAAGTTTAAAGATCATAAGGTTGAATTTATCGTGAGAGATTTAGGTAAAGTTAGAACGAAAAAAAATAGAAATTTATCAGGGAGTTATGGCGTAACATTCTCAAATTTAAATCCTATTTTGAATTGGTATAAACTTAAACAGTTAAAGCAATTTAAACAAAAAATGGATGCATTATCAGTTGACTTCATGGATTTTATATTAAATGAAGGAGATTTTATTGAGCGCACAACTGATCAATTAGTCAACTTTTATTGGCCAAATTTTAATTTCTAAACTCAACAAAATGAATACCATACTATATTTTATATCGAAAAATAAAACGAGTTTATTATTATGTCTCGCGGGGATTCTTTTTTTAATAGCACCAATGTCTACCAAAGAAGAAAAACCAACCTATGTTTATTTAGTTGGAATAGTTTTTTTAGTCGTAGGAGTCTATTTCTTAGTAAAAAATAATAGGATAAAATAATCTAATCTTTATAAAGTTATTGTGTTTTAAGTGTGAAATGCGACTCCAACGGAGATGCTTACCAAAGGCAAGTGTCTTCTCTTAACGCAAAGTAAAAAAGGAAAGGTATATCTAGGAGTGGATTTTGAGCTCTCAAAGGCTTCGCTTTAGTAATGATTCTTCCTGTACTTTTAGTAACTCCTATTTTTCCGTTAAAAATTTCGTCATTTTTTTGATTCCATCGGAATCACATCTTGTTTGCCAAAGGCAAGCACAATCCCACAATCGACTCCAGCGGAGTCGCATATTAAATCAAAATATAGTCATTTATAACTATTGCATTAAAATAAATCGATGTGTATTTTTACGCAAAATATAAGGTATGAAAAATTTAATCTTAATTGCCTTACTTGTTGTGTTAAGTTCACATGGGTGTAAAAAGGATAGTCATAAATCTAAATTGGCTGATTTAATAAAAATGGAGATAATCGATAGTGATACAACCTTTTATTTTTATGATGACCGAGGTAGACTCTCCAAAACAGAAGAGAAAAATCATACGCTTATCAATCAATATGAGTATTCAGATACTTCCCATTTAATTAAGATTACAAATAATAAAAATGAAGAGTTGATATATCACACGAATCAGTTGGGATTTATTGATTACAAACTAAATGGCACTACTGCCGCGGATACTTTTTATTATGAACCTTCAGGATTTTTAAAGAAAACGAAAGATGAAAAATTATTGATTGTATACTTTCGTTATGGAAATGTAAAATCGAGAATTTACAGCGATTATCAAGAAGAGTATACTTATTATGAGGATAAGCTGAACACGACCAATGATAGACAAAAAGGGTTTGATCGCTGGGGGATGATTAGTCGAAATTTATTAAAAAGTGAGACCTTTGATAAGGGGACAAAGATTGCTACTTATAACTATGAGTTTGACTCTAAAAGTCGTATTAGTAAAAAATATGTTAAATACGATACGTCTCCTGTGTCCACTCTTCAATGCACGTATGTTTATTACGAATAATTTTTTTGAACTAGATTTGAGTCATTAATAACAATTGTACCAGAATAAACGTCGTATATTTTTACCTGAAATTTAGAAAAATGAAAAAAATAGTATTAACTGCGTTATTGTTTGCATTCTTTGGACTGACCTCCTGTAAAAAAGATAATGAAAAATCATCTTCCCATACTTCTAATCCAGTAGTTTCATCTAATGACATTAATTTTATCTTTATAGGTGCTGCATTGGGTAAAATAGGGAGTGGTATTTCGGATATTGAAGGTAACCAATACAAAACAGTTGTAATTGGTACACAGGAATGGATGGCAGAGAATTTGAAAACGACGAAGTATAATGACGGTTCCAAAATAACTAACATAACCGAATCTGTTCAGTGGGGGAATGATACAATAGGGGCTTGGTGTTATTATAGTAACGATGCAACTAATAATACCAAATATGGTAAGCTATATAATTGGTACGCGGTAAGCCCAACCAAAAACGGGGGTAAAAACGTCTGTCCAGCGGGTTGGCATCTACCGACAGCTGACGAATGGAATGTTTTAACAGAATATCTTGGAGGGGATACTATAGCGGGTAATAAAATGAAGGAGGTGGGTACCACTAGTTGGAAAATCACCAATAATAAAATTACTAATGCTTCTTTATTCACAGGGATTCCAGGTGGAGTGCGTAATAATGAGGGTAACTTTTTTGAATTTGGAACGATGGGAACTTGGTGGACCTCAGATGAATATTTTGCTGGTTTTGCATTCTATAATACGATGCAAATTACAGACTCTCAATTAACAAGTTTGTTTATTTTTGAAAAAAATGGTTTGTCCGTTCGTTGCTTGAAAGACTAAACTCCTTTTCTTTGCGTTAAAAATTTCTTCAATTTTTTTTTTTTGATTCCAGCGGCATCTTATCTTTCTTCTCAATGGCAAGAACCATTAAATTCTACTACAGCGGAGTCGAATAATAAATCAAAATATAGTCATTTATAACTATTGTTTGGTTAAAAATGGTTGCGTATTTTTGCGTATAATTTTAAAAACTAGCCCCATGAAAATAACAGTTTTGATCTCATTGGCAGTATTGGCCATATTTGCTTGTAAAAAGAAAGATAGCTCATCTAGTACTTCGGATGCAAGTAATATCTTGATTTCAAGGTTTGGAGATGCATATTATACTTATGATATCAATGGAAAAATAGTAACGAGTACATTAATAGAAGGAGGTAAATCATATGCTATCTCTTGGAGTTATAATACAGATTCAGTACTGATTAATTCACCGAAAGGGAATTGGAGTCAGGCAATCAATTCGAATAAATTTAACGCTTTAGGAACGTATGATGTATCTGGAGTACTTACACATATCAATGAAGGTGGATGGGAAATTTTCAATACAGTGGTGGATGGAGATGTAGTTAAAGCAAAAGAAATTGAGAGTAAACAATTATACTCTTACAAGAAAGTGATATATACTAATGTTTTGAATAAGGAAAAACTGCCATTATTAGATTTTGGAGGACTAGGTTTAGAATGGAACCCTTATTTATATGGGAATACTGTGAAGCATTTACCTGAAAGAGTATATTATATGGACTCAACTTATACGAATACGATTAACACAATCAGTTATGTGTATGAACGAAATTCAGATGGGTTGGTATCTAAAATCAAAAAGATTTGGTCTGGTCAATTTTCAGATTCTACGGTAATATCGGTGGAATATAAAAAATAGTATTTTTCTGAATTAAAAATAGTATTTAATAATGCTCCAATGGTTAATGCTTATTGGGGCATTTTTGTTTTTGAAGGTTTCAGGATGTTTTGAAGCAACATGCGACTCCGCTGGAGTCGTATCTCTCTCTTTTTTATTGTCTAGTCTCTTTTTTTTGAAAATGAAATTTTAGTCAATCTTCTAGTTTTTGTTTAGTTTGTTAATTTTCAGTGTTTTTGTGTTTTTGTTATCAGGGTGTTAAATCTTATAAATAGTCATTTGTAGCTATTGTGTGGGTAAATAAAGATGTGTAATTTTACTTGAAACAAAAAATAGTATTCGAATGAAAAACAAAATTATCTTTGGTTTGGCTTTATGTTCATTAATTGGATTAGCTTTATTTCAATTAGGCTGTAAAAAAATAGCTCCAAGTAATTATTCAATATCTGTGGATACGGATGTATTTTCTTCCCCAATGTTTATAACTTTTCAAAATGCAAAAGATGGAGCTACTAATCAACCTTTAGATTTTACGCTAACAATTTCAGGGAAGGATAAAGATAAGATTCTGACAAGTTTAGGTACTACTAATTTTGATGTACAGGAAGGTTGGATAGCCTTAAATTTAGCCAAAGGTGTGATTGCATCCGTTGAGCATCCGATTGAGTTTATAATTTCTGCTACAATACCAGGATTTGAGCCTATTCGAAAGGAAATTACGGTTGAGACAAATGATGAAATTAAATTAGATATAAAAGTCATTGAAGCTGGAAATTTACCCGTTGGTATAGCAGAAGATACATCTAAATTTTCATTGAGTTCAGGAGTGTTAGCTGTAGCTCAAGAGCTTAAAACGGTAGAAGAAAACGGAACAACAGAATCCGTTTCATTATCTTTTTCAGCAGGGACAACCATGTTAGATAAATCGGGTAATAAGATTTCAGGGAGTTCCGTTGAAGCAAAGGTTAGGTACTATGGCGTTACTGATCAATCGATTGACGTTTTTCCTGGTGGTTTGAATCCTCAAAAAGTAGTTGATAAAAATAATAAAATAATAGAAGGAGGAGTTGATTTTTTCACTGCTGGATTGATGGATATTGATATGAAAATTGGAGGTGCAGAGGTTAAACGATTTGATAAACCTGTACAAGCAAGCATGCAATTAAATCCTTCGCAGGATAATTTTATAACTGGAGAACCAGTTAAAGAAGGAGATAAAATACCAGTTTGGAGTTTAGATGAATCGACGGGTGAATGGCAACAAGAAACTGAAGCAAATGTAGTCATGACGAGTAATGGTTTGGTAGCTAATTTTGAGATTCAACACCTTTCTTGTTGGAATTTAGATTGGGGATGGGGTATGTTTGGTTCTAATGGAACTACAAACAGTAAACTAGATGTGAAGTTTGATGTTCCATGGACGAATGCATCCGGGAATTATGAAGTGACATTAAGAAGTCCTAAAGGAGGCTATTTGGGAGCATTACATGGTGCTTCTTTATTTAATGGGTATGTTGCAACATTTGGTAAAACTCCAAATATTCCTCAAGCTTATATTCAAATTTATGATAATCAAACAGGAAAAGAGGTTTTTAAATCAGATCTTTTTAATCCTGCTACAAAAGGAGCTATTACTGTGAAAATATCTCCACCTGTTTCTTTACAATTTATTGATGTAGCCATATCCTATGCGTTGATATGTACAAAAAATCCAAAATTGAAACCAAATGCTTCTGCTTGGCTAAAAATAACGGAGATTGGTAATATTAATAATTCTCAAACTTTTTTCACAGGGATCACGAATAATAAATCAACGAAAGGACAGCTGAATGTACGATTGATTAACGGTAAAAAATACCGTGTAAGTACAGTTGGTATTGATGGAGCAATCATTTCGTGTGAAGGAGAACTAGATATTAATAACCTGCAATTTAATACCATTAAAGGATTAGTTGTTAAAAAATTATATTATGATAGTAATTTGAAAAAGGTCTTTGTAGATTGTCAGTATACCACTGATAAATGTTAGTTAATTGACGTTCAATTAAACCCCGATTTGTTTGCTAGTCGGGGTTTTGTTTTTGATAAGAGAAACTACGACTCCGCTGGAGTCGATGACATAGAGATGCTTGCCTTTGGCAAGCAATTTTTGACTCCTCCGGAGTCAAAAAAGAAAAACCATTAAACTATTATTTATGATTCCAGCGGAATCACATCTTGCTTGCCAAAGGCAAGCTTATTGTTGTTTACGACTCCAACGGAGTTGTATATGGATTCCGAAAAACAGTCATTTATAGCTATTGTTTGGATAATAATGGTTGTGTATTTTTGCTCAAATAATAAGAAATAATTCGCATGAAAAAAATAATTTTGATCTTATTAGCCGTGCTTGGCTTATTTGCTTGTAAAAAGAAACAGACATCCACACCTTCTAACCTTGAAAATCCCATATCTTTTGATTTATTAAGTATACCCAAAATTAATAAAACGGTAGAAATTCGTCAGAATTTTGATTCGCTAGGAATATTTATGTATGCGGATACTACAACTTCGTATTTTGAATATGATAATTTGGGTAGATTGTTTAAAAAGAGTAGTGTTTTATGCTATAGGGGGCTTTTTTATAAACCATATTATCCGATCGTCTATTATTATTATAATACTCCAACTTCGGTGACTCAACTTAACAAAAGACTTGGAAAAAATGATAGTCAAATCGAATGGACTATAGGTTCCAATGGATTAGCGCAAAGTTATGTAGGTTCAGGAATGGATGCGGGCTCAGGTACAATGCAGTATACAACCGATGGATTTTTGATTGATAAAGATGTTGATTTAGGAGTTGTTTCTGGGAGTGTACTTAAAATGGGAATAACTGTAAATACCTATTATACTGATCAATTGAATACTATAGGAAGTTATAATTGTGGCATTGCTTTTTTTGGTAAAGACACGAAAAATTTAATTAAAACGATTTCCTATCTTGATGGAACAGAGAAGGCATATACTTATGAATTTGACGTGAAAAATAGAGTAGTAAAATCTATTGAAAAATCGATATTTAAAAAAGATATTCCAACAACTACAAATGTCACTACGGTATATGAATATGTTCAATAATAGTAATTACTAGCGAAGTCACATTCTGTTTTTTGCCAATACACTTTTTCACTTTGTATTTGTGTTGATTAAATGGAAAATTAGCAGAAAATAATTAACTTAGATTTATGAGGTTATTTCTTCTTCTGCTTTTATTTCCTCTTCCCTCTACAGCTCAATTTTTCAACAAAAAAATCGGGGATGTGACTGGTTTGGTAAAATATTCTGTTTGGGAGGAAGATACACTTGGAAATGTATTGAATGGAACAAAGGATGTATTGTTTCAACACAATTATTCAGTCGATTTGGTTCGTGTGAAAAATCCAAATCTCATTTCTGTAGCCGAATTCAAAGAAAAAGTATTTCAGTTTGTGAATACACCTAAAACCATCGTGAAAGTCGCAACTATTTCATGGGAAGACAGTGTGTTATCTTTAAAAAAGAAATTGATTTTGACGCGCAAAATAGAAGAAGATAACACAAAACTTTGTTTCATTAAACGTGGTGGAAATTGGTTGATTTTCAAAGATAAACTCCCCATTTTAGGAGATACTATACAAACGACTCCCAAACGTGTGTTGGTCTTTATAAACGGCTATCGTGGCTATGAACGGGAAGAAAATGAGAGTGATAATTTGGTGACTTCGAAAGATCGATATCATTACTGGTTTAAGTTGGATGATCGATTTATAGATACTTTAAAACCGACCGAAAGTTATTATTTAGATGGTAGTTTAAGTGTAAAAACTTCGAATCATCGTAACACAATACGTTTTGTAAAAAGTTTTTATTTCGCAAACCATTTTGTCAATCGGAAAGATTCGTTAAGAAAATATAATCGCTTGAATATTGATCCCAATCCAAAAGGATTTTATTACCGCAAAGAAAAAGGACGAATAGGAGGAAAAGCACTTGTATTAAAATTACATCAAAAACAAAAAGATACGATTGACATTGTGTGTCATAGCATGGGGTACGCATACGCGTTAGGGATGATAGAGGTGCTAAAAGACAAAGTAGTTTTTGGAAATATCTATATCCTTTCTCCTGAAAATGGGTGTCAGGATGGCGCTGATTGGACACAGTTTCAACAAGCTTGGCAGTATGGAAGTAATTTAGATCAACCGAATCCAGACCCGATCTGGGAACAAGATGGTATTGCTCCGCAGTGTGAGGTAAAAGGGATGATTTATGACTCAAAACATGGTCGTGCGTTCATTCCGAAAACATGGCCAAAGAAAAATTTCGTGGATAGTCACATGCCTTATAATTACGACTGGATTTTTGAGAGGATAAAGAAAGGGGAGGCTGGGCATATTGGGAAGTAGCTTTTCATCGATACACCCTTTTCAAACCATAAATCAACGAAATCTGACCAAATACTGGATACACACTCGACCCTAAACTAGTAGTTTCATTTCCAACAAAGAAATTAATCCCGCCTGTAGCAATGACTCTTAGATTGTAAGGTAATTGATAACTTATACCTGTTTCTAATCCAAGGACCATAGCGGTGTTGTGGTATTTTTGACTTTCAAAATAATCTCCAAGATTCGTGCTGACATATCCCACATTGAAGCGTACTGTTGGCATTAATTTCTTGTGTTTTCGGAAATAATATGCTGCAAAAACATCAAAATGTGTCATAGAAAGTGCATTCGAATGAAAAGCACTTCCTAGGTCTGAGAATGTAAGATTGATTCCTGCGTGTAGGGGAATTTGACCTGTTATTTTTGCGGAGTAAAATTCTGCAGTGATACCATTTTCCCAATAAAAACCAGTGTATTTTTTTGCACGTATTCCAACTTCGATAGACTTATAAATACTGTCTTGGGCGTGAAGAGAACGAATCAGTAGGATCGCTAAAAGTGTAATTAGGTATCTCATAATGCGGAAATTATTTCGTTAAACACGTCGTTTTGTTGTTGTACATCATTAATCGTATAGCTATTTCTTCCTTTTAATCGCGTAAAAACATGTAATTCAGATTCAATCATTTTTACGTTAATGGCTTGATTATTGGAAAGTTTAACTCCCTTATATAATAATACTGCACTTATTGGATCGGCAGAAGCGTCTTTTTGTGCTTTGAAGACTGTTAGATTTACATTGTTTGGTAACGTAATTCCATCTTCTAGTTTTTTTCGCATCAGCTGTGTGAAATCATTTAGCTGTTCCAAAGCCTGATAGGGTCTATATTTATACCAAAACCCATTTTCTCCTTGTTCCATGGTTGTTTCGCTATATCCTAAAGCAGGACCAACAGCAGAAATTAAAGCTAATGTTTTATTGGATGGTATAATAATAGGGTCAATGAAAAATACATTTTTGAGGACATCTGCACTTATTTTACGAGACTGAATTGCTTCCAAAATTAAAGGACAACCTGTGGAGGAACCAACGAATGAAATATTTGTATAACCAAGAGTTCGTAAAGCATTGTATTCCGTAATTAGTGGTGTTTGCCAGTCTTCCCACGATGCTTGTTTGAAGTCTGCATAATCTCTTCCATGTCCACCAAGTAGAACAACCGAAATCAAAGCTTTACCATTGCTCTTAACGAAATTTTTAAATTCTAACCATTCAAATGTGGTCGCTGAAAATCCATGTACTGCAATTAAAACTGGGGTTGACTTATCCTGAAGGGAAGGTGTTGGATTAGCCGCCGAAAGCAAAAAGTTTTCTGGATGGGTAAGACTTGAATCATTGATCGTTGTTCCGTCTAAATCAATTGCATTGTCAATCGGAGGAGTTTTATCGGATTTTTTACAGGCAGCTAACAGACAGCATACGAGTGAAATGAATAGGAAATGTTTCATTACTTTTTTTGATAAAAATAGTGTTTTTTTACCATTAAGGCATTTAGAATAGTTAGATAGTGGTTAATATTGAGGGATTTGAGAAATAAATCTGAATACTAAATACATGAATAATGACCAAAGGTCACTTAATGAACTTCGGTTTTAGACATTTTTTTCTGCTTAATTTCTAAATTTCTTAATGGTTAGTCTGTCCGATTTATTTTTTAATTACCTTTAACTATGCACTTTTTAACTCAATTAGCCCATACCTTACAGCACAATCTCCCTGGAGAACGAGCGCATATTCCTTTGTCACCCTTACATCGGCCTGTAACGAGTGAAGTGATTCAAAACTTGAAAGAATTCAAAGAATCGGCGGTAGCTGTTGTCTTATTTGAGTCCAATCAAACCTATGAGTGCATTTTAATCCAACGCACTGAATACGAAGGGAAACACAGCGGACAGATTAGTTTCCCAGGAGGTAAAAAGGATAAAGAAGATGTGGATTTATTAACGACTGCCAAACGGGAATGTTGGGAAGAGGTTGGTGTGAATATGGATTCTGCCGAATACTTAGGGAAATTAAGCCAGGTGTATATTCCTGTAAGTGGTTTTTTAGTCGAACCGCATGTTTTTTATTATCCAGAACAACCTTCATTTGTCCATCAAGAACGCGAAGTTGCACATGTGTTTACAATTTCATTGGATGAACTTTTAGCGGAAAATGTTATCGGTGAAATGAAAGTCACAACCGAAAATAAGTTGGTAAAAATGATAGTTCCGTGTTTTAATATCAGGGACAAACAAATCTGGGGAGCGACTGCGTTAATTTTGAATGAATTGAGAGAAGCGGTCCTTCGACAAGCTCAGGAACCGAAGTGACGAGTGACGGTCCTTCGACAAGCTCAGGAACCGAAGTGATGAGTGACGTTCTAAAATTAGATCGAAAAGAGGTTTAAATATTATTTATTCTGACATTCCTCATGTTTTATAATTCTAAAAATTCATAGATTTGATAGTACTTTAATACTTCAAATTATGAATACTGCACATCTACACATGTTAATCAATCACTTGCCGATTGTAGGGGTGATTGTAGGTTCTGTCATCTTAGTAAGTGGCTATTTATTTAAGTCGCAGTTGACACGTCGCATCGGAAATATCACCTTGTTTTTTTCTGCTGTTTTTGTATACCCGAGCTTTAATACTGGGGAAGGGGCAGAAGAGGTAGTAGAGAACCTTCCTGGGGTTAGTGAGGGAGTTATTGAAAAACACGAAGAATTAGCCGAACAAATGGTCAATTTTGTAACCATCTTATTGCCATTGTTGTTACTGACATTTTATGCAGAATGGAAACAAAAAAGTTTCTTGAAGTATGCGCAATTGTCTGTATTAGTACTATCCTTCATTGTCATTATTTTTGGAAAATTGGTTGGTACTTCCGGAGGAGAAATTAGACATACTGAAATTCGCAAAGAACAAGTGAAAGGATCAAATGGAGAACTGAAAGTAGGTAACGAAGAAGGCGAGGAAGAGGATGATTAATTAAACCTTCAACCAACCGGTAATACTCAATCGGTTCTTGTGCGTGACTAAAACTTCATGTTCGATTTCATTGCTTTTGAAAAATACACACTTTTCTGAAGTAGGATTGATTTTTACTGTTTGATGATTTATTTCCAGAGATAATTCTCCGCCATCCACTGTTTGCCAATCTTCATTGAGGTAGAAAATAACTGAATACTTTCGTCGATCGTTGTTTGTAAATTGATCAATATGTTTTTTGTAGTAAGTCCCTGTTTCATAGAGAGTGTAATGAAATTCATAGTCTGTAATCCCGGTGTAGCAGGTGCGATTCAGATAAATAACCATAGCATCCATGATTCCTAAAAATACATTTTCACTCTCATTATCATGTGATCGATCTAACCAATAAATTTTATCCCCACGAATTGGGTTAGAACTATTTATTTTAGCACTTGTTCCAGTTCCTGCGAGTGCTAGATTACCATCATTGAAATGCGTGAGTAGGTTAGCACTTAATTCTCTAGAAAGTTTTTTGGATAGAAAAAATTCAGAAATGCCGATTTTATTTTCTATAAAACTATCAATCAAGGCGTCAAAAACCTTTTCCATAATATCGATTTTAACAATCGACACATGCCAAGAGTGATGTAAGGTAGGTGGAATTATTGGTTAAAAAGGATGAATGATGAATTAATTGAGCATTATTTTTTGAGCATTAATAAAAAGCACAATCTCCATCTCCATCTTGAAAATCTAGGGTTTGTAAATCTTCAAATTTTTTAGAAATAAAATAAGGTTTTTTCATTTCTTTTGAGAATAGAAATGGTGTTTTAATGGTACTTAAATAACTAATAAATTCTTGATGATAAGCTGTAAACATGTTTAATTTCTCAGAGGACATCAATTCAAATAGGAATGTTGATATCATACGGTAATCTGTTGATTCGGCAAATAAGTAGGGAATGGTCAGGTTTTTGTTTTTGATAGTTAGAATAAGCAACGCGATAATTTCACCGTGAATGTTTTTAAATTGAACAACCATGGTTTTAAATACTTTTTCTACACACGAGAAATAATAACGTTCATTAAGTTGTTCTGTGTCTTCACCTTGAATTAGCCAAGGGTATTCAAGTATCCACTTAATTTCTTTTTTTGAGCGTTTAATCCAATTGTTGTGTTGATGCTTTGTAAAAAAATCCTCTGAAATATGATCGATAGCTTGTATATATTCTGGTTTTGTGTCTAATTTGAATTGATTCCAAGTAAAACGAATATCTGTCAGCGAATTAAGCAGTGAATCTCCAACTTTTAATAAGGATTTTATTTTTTGAAATATTGGTTTTTTTGGAGGAAGTATTTCGGCTAAATTAAATCGAAGGTACCCTCTAAATCCTGTTTTATAGACCGTTGGAAAAAATAATTTCGTTTTTTGATAAACTGGTTCTAGGCGAGGTACAATATTCGTAATAAAGATATTTTTATGATACGCTCTAATGGCTCTTAGAAAAAGATTTGCAGCAATATTTTGTGATTTGTAAGCTTCGTCAACCCAAAAGCAGGTTAACCAACCAACTGAGGAAGACACTTCATCTATGTAAATTTCATCGGGTAAAATCCCTAGATATCCTACTGTCTTATTTCCATCAAATTGAGCAACAAGCAAAATATGTTCTTCAGTGGCTCTTGGGTTGTTGATTTGAGAAATTGCTCTGAGTTTACTAATCGGAAGATTTGTTAACTGTTTGAACCTATCCGAATGGATAAATTCCTCAAGTGTAGATTTAGTAAATGAAATCGTTTCCATTAGCTACGATGAATTGTGTTTTTATTCAATATCGACTTAAAGATATAATATAAATATTCACCACGTAGAATTTCTTCACCATTAAATCCATCTATTTCAAGTGGAATACGTTGTTTATTGAATTTTGCACTGTCGTTTTTTAGCCCGGCGCATCCAAATGTAATTTGGGGGTTTGATTCTAATGTATCAAAAAATACGTTTGAAATTAAATGATCTGTAAATGGAAACGAAAAGGTTTTGTAAGGTAATTGAAAGTTTGAAGAGATTATATGAACGCTTTCTTTTGTTTGACGAAGTTGTTCTTCGAAAGGAATACTAAAATAGGGAGGATGATCGATGCTGTGAGCTCCAAAATGAAAACCTTGCTGAATTAATTCGTTAATTTGTTGATGATTAAGGTAAGGATTGAAATCTTTCAAATATGCTTGAAAATCTACAGAGAGTAGTTCCGCTAATGTATCTAGTGATTCTTTTTGTCGATAGGTTATATTCAATAGTCCTTTAAATCCTGATTCAAGTTTGATTTGTTGTTCGTTAAACCAATGATTAATTGCTTGTTGGGTGTTGTTTGAAAAGGTGCTTGTTTGTAATTTTTCAATTAAGATACTTACTTTATAACGATAAAATAAATCCTGATTATCTATAAACCCTGAATTTAAGAAATTGATAGCTGGTATTCCTTTACGTTTCAGGATAGGTGCAATGACTGTATAAAATTCAGCTAAACCATCATCAAATGAGAGTAAAAATTTATTTTTCAAAGGTCTATTCTCCAAAATACATTTACTATATTCAAGATAGTCTATCGCTTGAAAGTTTTTCAATAAAAAATCCAACTCTTTTTCGAATTGAAGGGTGTTTTTTGGTTGATATAAATGCTTAATATGAATTAATTCGTTGTTAGAAATGGTGTGGTAAAAGGGTAATATAACAGATTGATTTGTTAGTTTACAAAGTAAATTCATCGAAATGAAGTTCAAATGTTTTGCTGCTTTGTAAAAAATTGTATTCATAAGATCTACTTTCTACCCTTTGGTTTTGCACCACGCCCTCCAGTCGCTCGTCGACCGTCGCTCGTCACTTTTTTCGGCCCTTTTCCAAACAAACTCGGTTTATTTCCACTTTTTTTCGCTTTGTAAGTTGGACCTTTTGCTGCGACTACTTTTGCTTTCGGTTTAATTTTTGATTTGTTAGTTTCTGAACTCGAAGTTTCAATCATCGAGAAGATATGATTCAATTCAGCTTCTGTTAAATCACGCCATTCTCCTAAAGGAATTCCAGTGATTGGTACATTCATGATACGGGTACGTTCCAACTTACGGACTTCATAGCCAAAATACTCGCACATACGACGAATCTGACGGTTTAATCCTTGAATCAAGGTGATTCTAAATACCAATGTACTTTCTTGGGTGACCTTACATTTTCTTGTAACCTGGCCTAAGATAGGAACACCTGTCGCCATGGAAGTGATAAACTTTTCATTGATTGGTTTATCTACAGTCACTAAATATTCTTTCTCGTGCGCATTTTCAGCACGTAAGATTTTATTGACTATATCTCCGTCGTTCGTTAAGAAAATTAAGCCTTGAGAATCTTTGTCTAAGCGACCAATATTGAAAATTCGTGCGGAATGGTTCACATAATCTACAATATTACCTCGTACATCATCTTCTGTTGTACAGGTCACTCCTACAGGTTTATTAAAGGCAATATACACTCGTTCCTCCATGGAAAGAGGCTCCAATTTTTGCCCGTTTACAGTTACTCGATCTCTTGGTTTTACCACGTCGCCCACAACTGCCTTACGATTGTTGATGTACACTGTTCCTTTTTCAATGTATTTATCGGCCTCACGACGAGAGCAAATACCACTTTCGGCGATGAATTTATTGAGACGAATAACGTTGTAATTTTCCATACTACAAAAGAAAGCAAAAAA
>CANCJF010000061.1 GCA_947378245.1 Bacteroidota bacterium | reverse complement strand
AAGTAGGTGTAAATGAATTGATTTATAAACCAGCGAACTCTTTGACTGAATTCATGACTCCAGAAGTGATGAAGGGGGTAATTCGTTTACAGGTTTTTTCATCTTTTAGTAAACATGTACGTAAGTTTTTCACGCATCCAAAGCTAATTACGTTGATGGAATTTCCAGTGTTGTTTTTAGGTGCGATGCCTCAAGATACACCTGCTTTATATAGTTTAATGAATTATGCTGGTTTAAAATTGGGAACATGGTATCCTGATGGTGGATTTGGTAAGGTAATAGACGGAATGGTTAAAGTTGCCGAACAAGTAGGTGTTTCATTTAAGGTTAATTCTGCTGTTCAAGCCATAAACATAGAAAAAAGTTTGGCAACTTCTATTACCGTCAATGGGGAAACAATCTTGTTTGATGCGATAGTAGCTTCTGCAGATTACCACCACGTAGAAGATAAGTTATTACCTGAAGCTTACCGCAATTATCCTTCCAACTATTGGGAGAAAAAAACATTCGCACCATCCAGTTTGATTTTCTATTTGGGTGTGAAAAAGCGAATTAAAAACTTGAATCACCACACACTATTTTTTGACGAGGATTTGACGCAACATGCCAAAGAAATTTATAAAAATCCGCAATGGCCATCTAAACCTTTGTTTTATGCATGTTGTCCTTCCATTACAGATAAGCATGTTGCTCCTGAAGGACATGAGAATTTATTCTTACTCATGCCCTTGGCTCCTGGGTTGACAGATACAGAAGAAATGCGTGAGAAATATTTTGGACAAATGATTCATCGTTTGGAACAACAAGTAGGAGAGGATATTTTGTCACATATCGATTACAAAAAAAGCTTTTGCGTGCAAGATTTTATCAACGACTATAATTCGTACAAAGGAAATGCCTATGGTTTAGCGAATACACTTGCGCAAACAGCCATTTTCAAACCGAAAATTAGAAACAAAAAAGTAAACAATCTTTTTTATACCGGACAGTTGACCGTTCCAGGTCCAGGAGTACCACCTTCGTTGATATCTGGAAAAATTGCTGCAAATGAATTATTAAAACAATTAATACCTTAAGATTATGAAAGCACTTTTTGATGAGGTATCTGTGTTGTGTAGTAAATTAACAACTAAAAGATACAGTACAAGTTTTTCGTTAGGCATTCTTTTCTTAAAAAAGCCTTTGAGAAATCCGATTTATGCCATTTATGGTTTCGTGCGTTTTGCAGATGAAATCGTCGATAGCTTTGATGGATTTGATAAAAAATATTTGTTAGATAAATTCAAATCAGATTTGTATGAAGCGATCGAGCAACGTATTTCTTTAAACCCAATTTTAAATTCATTTCAACAAGTGGTTCATAAATACAACATTGACATCGAGTTGGTAAATGTGTTTTTGGATAGTATGGAAATGGACTTGGAGAAGCAATTTTACGTGAAAGAAAATTATGAAAAATACATTCTTGGCTCTGCTGAAGTGGTAGGATTGATGTGTTTAAAAGTGTTCTTAAATGGAAATCAAGAGAAATACGAAGAACTGAAACCATTTGCGATGAAATTAGGTGCGGCATTCCAAAAAATCAATTTCTTACGCGACCTAAAAGACGATTATCAAACGCTTGGTAGAACATATTTCCCAAATGTAGATATGACTGAGTTTACATTGCAAGCCAAACGAGAAATCGAAGCAGAAATTGCTCAGGATTTTAAGGAAGCATTAGTAGGAATTAAAAAATTACCGGTTTCTTCTAAAGGTGGCGTATATTTGGCATATGTATACTACTTGACACTTTTCAAAAAAATTAAGCGCGTATCTGTGGATCGTGTATTGGTTGAGCGAATTCGTGTAAGCGATGGTGAGAAAATTGCGTTGATGTTTAAAAGTATGTTGCAATTTAAAACGAATATGTTGTAATGAAAAAATGGCTTGCATTTTGTTGTTTAGGGCTGTTGATGAGTTTCGCTTCGGAGCTGACAATTGCAGATGTACGTTCCCTTTTTAAACAGGCAGCATTTGACCAACAAGCGTGTACAAAATTAATTTATTCATTAAAACACCAAGCTTCCGAGAGAGTTGTTTTTGCTGCTTATAAAGCGAGTGGACTAATGATGAACGCCAAGTATGTAGGAAATCCATTAGATAAATTTAGTACATTTTCAAAAGGGAAAACCTTATTGGAACAAACGGTTTCAAAAGAACCAACAAATCTTGAAATACGTTTTTTACGCTTAGCGATGCAAGCAAATACACCTTCTTTTTTAGGTTATTCTGATGCCATACCTAGGGATAAGAAGTTTGTATTACAAAATGTAAAAACCGAAACAGATCTAGAATTAAAAAATATGATTGTTGCATATTTGCAAAAGTCTGATGTATTAACACACGCCGAAAAAAAACAATTATGAGTCCAATTACTACCAACATAATCATTACCACCATCACCTTTTTTAGCATGGAGGCAGTGGCATGGTTAGCCCACAAATACATCATGCATGGTTTTTTATGGAGTCTTCATAGCGATCATCATAAGAAAGAAGTAACCAGCTTTTTTGAGAAAAACGATTATTTCTTTGTGATTTTTGCAGCGCCTAGCATCGTTGGTTTTTTTGTGGGTATGCAAGATAATTTCAGTTGGCCGTTTTGGGTAGGGTTGGGGATTTTGATCTATGGAACTGCTTATTTCTTTGTGCATGATATATTCATACATCAACGGTTTAAGATTTTTAGAAATGCCAACCAGATGTATTTTAGAGCCATTCGTCGTGGTCATAAAATGCATCATAAACATCTTGGTAAAGAGGATGGGGAATGTTTTGGAATGTTATGGGTTCCATATAAATATTTTAAAGAAGCTAGAAATAAATGAAGAATTTATATTTAGTAATCGATTTACTGACGATTGCAGTCCCTTTTTTATTTTCTTTTCATCCTAAATTACAGTTTTACAAACACTGGAAAGCTTTTGTTATTTCCAATCTTATTTCCGCAAGTATTTTTATTTCGTGGGACATCCTTTTTACACATTGGAAGGTATGGGGGTTTAACCCTAACTATATTTCAGGAAATTATCTTGTGAATCTTCCATTTGAAGAAGTGTTATTCTTTATTTGTATTCCTTTTTCGTGTGTGTTTACGTATCATTGTTTGAACCGTTTTTTTTCGTTTTCTTGGAAACCAAAAATCGAGAATCTAGTGGTGATTGGACTTTCAATCGTGTTAATGGTTTTAGGGATTTGTTATTGGGGGAGAGCATACACTTCCGCTACTTTTATTTCGCTCTCAATCTTCCTACTAATTCTTAAATACCTTTTTAAAGTAAGCTGGCTGCCTAAAATATTCAGTATTTATCCAATCTTACTTGTCCCTTTTTTTATTGTCAATGGGATTCTTACAGGTACGGGATTAGAATCTCCGGTGGTTTGGTACGATAACCTAGAAAACCTACACATTCGATTGGGAACGATTCCCGTGGAAGATGTATTCTATGGTCTAGAGTTAATCTTATTGAATTTGTTTTTTTATGAGCGATTGAAAAGTAGAAAACAAATTTCTAAAACGTTAACATCTAGGTAACTAAACCTCAAACGATTTGCTTATATGTTTAAGATGGTTTTATTTCAAAACCTCACCCTCGCAAACCCCATGGCAAACGATAAACTATGTGCATTGTCTTGGAAAAAAGCTAAAGCATCTCTTGAAGAAACACCAAATTCATAACCACCATTACGCATAATAAAATTAATTCCTAGAGGCATACTGTTTTTATAAATTCCCCCACCAAAATATCCACAACTTAATTGTAACCATTTAAAGATTCGTAAATCACCACCAAATGATACCACAGTATTTTTGATACTACCAGGATTTTCAGAATTAAAAGGTGCTACTAAATCAAAACCAACCCCTAAGATTTTACGCACATGAAAACTTGCACCAAAACGAAAAGTAGCTGCATTCGCTAATTTATATTTCTCTTGTCCCTGCAAAGTAAGTAAACCACCTTTTGTAAGAAGTTGATTGACAGATTTAGTTAAGTTGAAGTCTGTTAAACTATTGATGCCTATATTTCCAATTAATGTGTCTTTCACTCGGTATACATTTCGATCATAAGTAACAGATCCAATATTGTTAACTGCAACCGCAACCTTTAATTTATTCCAAAAAATAGCACTGACAGAAAGGTCAACTCCATAACCTGTTCCAACTGCAGGAGGTATACCTCCGTTATAATTTTTTACTGTATTTACGGCAGATAAAACACTTTGATAATTAATATTGAATGAGGATGTTAAAGAGGAGTGAAGGTCAATACCAGTTCCAGTAGCATCTAAATCAAACATGGCCATAGATTTGATAAGTCGACCACCTACACCTGCATACAAATCAAATAAACTATCAATTCCAAAAACTTTACGACCATAGCCTAAATTATAGGACCGATTCCACGTCATTTTTATCGAAGTTCCATGAAGTAAATTACTTAAATGTAATGGAATTGCCATCGTACCACTAACCACACCTTTCAGAGAATCAGGAGATAAATTTCCGGTATTTGGGATACGTGTTTTTACATTTCCAATATTAATATCCAATGAATCAAATAAGTTTGAAACTTTACCATTGACAATTAAATCGGTGGCATTTTTACTCAATTGCGAATACCATTGATAGTTTTCGCGTACATTAAATGCAATTCCTCCAAATAATTTTCCTTGAAATGAAAATCCTCCCCAGTTATAATCCGCATATAAAGAAACCCCAGCTTGTGCGTATTCTGAAATCGCATTTTGTTGGTCCTTCCAATTAATAATTTGACTAGAATCGTAGGCAATTGCAGTGTATATTGATTTCGCAAAATGTTGTAAACGCTGTTTAGAAAGTACATCGGAAGAAATACCGAAACCAAACTCACTTGAACCCATGGTGAATTTTTTCTTCTCATACCCCGTTCCCCAGCCTAATGCAGATGTATTTATACCTAAGCATTGGTAATCAGTCAAAAAGGTTGTTGCTACTCCTTTTCCAACTGCAGTATAAGCAACTCCTTGTGTTTGAGAGAAAATGAAAGACGAGAAAATTAGAGAAATAAAAAATAGAAATGTTTTCATATCAAATGTATTATAGGAATACAAAGATATGAAAAAGACAAAACACTGTAATACAAATAATAATATTGATTTGTATTACAGTCTCTTGGCCCTACCATACAAGGTTTAGTACTTCTTCGTCACTTGTCACTACTTTGTATCATCATAAATGTCATCAAATCCTGATTTCTCTTTATTCATTTTTTCTACCTCAATTTTACGCTTAATCGTATAGAATACCTTTTCTACAGTTTCATATTCACCATCTGGAATTGGACTAGCAGCTGGGTAAGAGTGTAAAATACCTGTATCATCTATAATAATATAACTCGGAAATGATTTGATCATATATTTCTTTAACATCGAGTGGTCAAAAGGTAAATAGTATTTCTCCCAAGGAATACTAGAAAAATAGGTTTTTTGCTCTTTTGTCAATTCATTGTGAACATCTATGATTGTTACAAATCGAAATGTCTTTCCATATTTCTCATACATGGGAACCAATAATTCTAAATGTTTTTTTGATTCCTGTAAAGTTGGGTCAATAAATTGTAGATACACATAATTTCCAACAAAGGATTGTAATGTTATCGTGTCATTTTTCCCTACTTGAACAATCTCAAAATTGGGCGCCTTCATTCCAGGTGCTAATTCTGTTAAACGTTCAATAATACTTTTTGAAAGGTATCTATTTTGTTTATACAATCCAAAACGAGAGATACTGTCCAAGATGGTTATAATATTTGTTTTGGGGAAATCCTTACCGTTGTAAACTTCAGAAAGTCCACGAATTGCAATTAATTCTCTGATTTTTGGATTTTTTAAAGTTGCATCTAAACCTAAACTTTGCATAAGTAAGGTTGGGCTACTGCTTAAGATAGATTTATAGATTTTAGTGTTTATTTCAGTAGAAACTAATGAAAATATATTTTTATAAAATAAACTTAAATAGGACGTATAACGCTCATTTTCGTAGCTGACAGGGAAATCCTTGATGTAAAATAAATATTTATCAATTCGTGTTTTTGATCCAACGAAATTTATATCCTCCAAGGAAGCAATAGAAAAACGTACATAGGTTTTAAAGAAAAATGAAGTGTCTTTTTTGTAATACGCTTCTACATTAAGTTTGAACGTGTCTAATTTTTGAGAAAATAAGATCGTTGATGTTGTTTTACGATTATAATAAACGCCTAAAAAATCATTGACCCATTTGTCAAACTCTAAAATTTTGTAATTTATATCTGTTTTGGGTAAATTTAAAAATGCAATTTCCACTTTGTTGCCCTGAGGTCGATAAGCATTATATGGATCTTTGTCTGGTAAAGAGATAGTAAGAGTGGTGCCCGGATCAGCATAGATGAATCCAGTGTTTTTATGACATTTAATGATGATTTTTTCAGTGTGTTCTATTGGAAGTTCTACTTGAAAACTACTGTCATTTTGAATGATTGCTTCTCCAATTAAGCTGTCTTTTAAAGAGAAATAATCTTTAATGGTATAAAATTCGATTTTCTTACCAACAAATCCAGTTGTTAAACCTTTGATTTTTGTCGTTTTCTGACCTAAAATAAGTGAAGTAAAACAACTGATTATAAGTAAGCTAGCTAATTTTTTCATCCAAGTAGGTTTTCTGATAAAGATACAAACGAGGAAATCGCACCATTATTACGTGCAATTTCTCGAACGATGGTTGCGCTGATTGGTGCTACAGCGGGGTCAGTCATGAAAAACACTGTTTCAATACCTGAAATTTGTAAGTTCATTTGTGCAATCGCTTTTTCATATTCGAAATCATTGGTGTCTCTCAAGCCACGTAAAATATAGCGCGCATTAATTTCTTGACAATATTCGACAGTTAGTTTTTGATAGGTCGTCACTCTGATATTTGCGACATCTTTATAGATGGTCTCTATGTGTTTTTGACGTTTTTCTAATTCGAAAAAATAATTTTTACTTGTATTAATACCTATTCCGATAACGATTTCGTCAAACAATGGAATTGCTTTTTGAATGACACTTTCATGTCCCTTTGTAAATGGATCAAAAGATCCTGGAAATAAGGCTATTTTTTTCATGTTATTTTGTTCTAGAGTTAAGTAAATATAACAATTTATCACTTGTGTAACTCTTGTTACAAGGTAACTCTTTTTGGTTTAATAATATTGTAGAAAAAATAGAGCAATGAATAGTCTAACAATCCAAAAAGGTATCAGCTATCAAGAGTACCGTAAATTAGTTGCAGAGTTGATTCTTGAGCATAAAACAACTGGAATGAAACAGACTCCAGAATTAATTGAATTTACAAAGTTAAATGAACAACGTTCGAACAGAAATGAAAAACAATTTGTCTTAACGCATGAGTTAGTTTCATTATTTTCTGCTAATACATTCAACGAATATTGGGTCGTGTTTGTCGAAGCTTGGTGTGGCGATTGCGCTCAAAATCTACCTGCGATTTATAATATCGCTAAAAATGCACCTGGTGTTGAACTGAAAATTGTCATTAAGTCTGAGAATTTAGAAGAGATGCACCAGTATTTGACCAATGGGGCAGAGGCAATACCTAAACTTGTTAGAGTAGATAAAGATACTTTGTCCGAATTGGGGACATGGGGTGCTCGACCTACAAATGCTCAAGCTATAGCGGAACATTGGAAGAAAAACAAGGAAACAATTACGAAAGAAGATTTTGAAAAAGAATTACACCTATGGTATGCTAAAAATCGTAGTCAAGAAATTCAAAAAGAATTTTGGGAAATGTTAACATGATATTCGACTGAAAAGGAAATTCATTTTTTAAATTTGAAACTTTTACCTTCACTATGGAACGTTCAAAATTTATTAAGTTAATTGGTCTATCTTCAATCTCAATGTCTATGATTTCGTTCAATGATTTATACTCTTTTTCAGATTCGTTGCCTTCAACTGAAAAAATGCCCATGTTGTTTATCGGGCATGGGAATCCAATGAATGCCATTGAAGAAAATTCATTCGTTCAAGGGTTTAGAGATACAGCTAAAAAGTTACCTAAACCTACAGCTATCGTATGTGTTTCTGCACATTGGGAAACAAAAGGAACACAAGTAACAGCAATGAAACAACCTCAAACAATTCATGATTTTGGTGGTTTTCCTCAAGCCTTGTTTGATGTACAATATCCTGCACCTGGCAGCCCAGAATTAGCTAAAATAGTGAAGGATATTTTTGAGCCCGTACCCGTGGAATTAGATCAGCATTGGGGCTTAGATCATGGTACATGGACGACTTTAATCCATTTCTTCCCGAAGGCTGATGTACCTGTTATTCAATTGAGCTTGGATTATACATTGTCAGCACAACAACATTATGAGTTAGCCAAAAAATTAAATGTGTTGCGTTCCAAAGGAGTGTTGATTGTAGGTAGTGGAAATGTGATTCATAACCTTGGACTTGTTGATTTTAGAAATATCAACAAGGAGAATTATGGGTATGATTGGGCAATTGAAGCTCGAGAATTAACCAATAAATGGATCTTAGAAGGAAATCATAAACCATTAATTGAATATAAGAACCAAGGGAAAGCGTTGAATCTTGCTGCACCAACACCAGATCATTATTTACCCCTTTTGTATATTCTTTCATTACAAGAAAAAACAGACAAAATAGAATTGTTTAATGATAAATTAGTTGCAGGCTCTTTAAGCATGACATCAGTAATTATAAGCTAAAAGTGAGGTTTTTGACTGATAAATCATTAATTTCACTAATTCATATTTCATAACTCATAATTCATAACTCCTAAAGATGTTGTTTAACGAACTTAATCTCCATAAAAATATTTTAAAAGCCTTAGATGATCAGGGGTTTACAACTCCAACAACCATTCAACAAAAAGCTTTTTCTGTAATAATGTCTGGAAGAGATGTCGTGGGACTTGCTCAAACAGGTACAGGTAAAACATTAGCATTCTTGTTGCCTCTGTTAAATATGTTCAAATTCGCGAAACAATACGAACCACGTTTTGTGATTTTAGTTCCGACACGCGAATTAGTGATGCAAATCGTAGAAGAGATTGAAAAATTGACTACTTACATGAACGTTCGTGTTTGTGGAGTTTATGGGGGAGTGAGTATAAATACACAAATTGATATCATACTAGACGGACAAGATATTGTAGTTGCTACGCCTGGTCGTTTTTATGATTTAGCATTGAACGGTTCCTTAAAATTAAAATCAGTTCAAAAAGTTGTAATTGATGAGATGGACGAAATGTTGAATTTAGGTTTTCGAACACAGTTAAAAAATATTCTTGAATTATTACCACCAAAACGTCAAACATTATTGTTTTCAGCAACTATGCATGAAGATGTTGAATTTTTAATTGATGAATATTTCAATAATCCTGAGAAAATTGAAGCAGCTGCTCACGGTACACCAATTGAAAAAATTAAGCAGTCACTCTACAATGTTCCAAATTTTCATTCAAAAGTTAACTTGTTAATTAACCTATTAGAAAATCAACCTGAAATCAGTAAGGTATTGGTGTTCACAAAAAGTAGAAAGGTGGCAGATATGTTGTTTGAAATCGTAGATGCAAACTTCCCTGAACAATTTGGAATTATACATTCAAATAAATCTCAAAATTACCGCTTTAGCGCTTTGCGAAATTTTCAAAATGAAACACATCGCGGCTTGATCGCAACAGATTTAGTTTCTAGAGGACTTGATATTTCTGACGTGACACATGTGATCAATTTTGATATGCCAGAAGAACCAACGAATTATATTCATAGAATTGGTAGGACTGGTCGTGCAGATAAAGATGGTATTGCTATTTCATTCGTTACACCTTTTGACGAAGAGAATAAAAACAACATTGAGGAATTAATGAAAATGGCGATTGAAGTAAATGAACTTCCGGAAACTTACGAAGAATCTGATATCCTCTTAGAGTCTGAAAAACCAGTAATGCCTGGTGTGAATTATATGCCAGAGGCAACCATTAAAAATTCTAAAGGGGCCTTCCACGAAAAAATCGATAAAAACAAAAAGGTAAATCTCGGAGGTTCCTACAAACGATCTATCAAAGACAAATACAAAAAACGTCAGACCAGAGGACAGAAAAAAGGAAGTTCCAAAATATAGTAGTGATGTTGCATTGCAACATCAAATAATTATATATATGTTTCAATGCAACACCCATTTTTTATAAAATAAAAAATATAAAATAATGTCTCCTGAAGTCAAAGAATACATAGACCAACTACCAGATGATCGTAAAGAAATCATCTTAAAAATGAGAAAAGTTATTCTAGATAATCTACCAGAAGGTTTTGTTGAATGTATTAATTACAAAATGATTGGGTATGTTGTACCTCATTCTTTGTATCCAAAAGGATATCATTGCGACCCCAAATTACCTTTGCCATTTATCAACCTAGCTTCTCAAAAGGGTCATATAGCTTTATACCATATGGGTATGTATGGAAATCCAGAATTGAAATCTTGGTTTGAAAACAGGTATACAGCTGAAACAGGGAAGAAAGTGAATGCTGGAAAAAGTTGCATGCGTTATAAAAAAGAAGTAGAGGTACCTTATGAATTAATAGGTGAATTAGTTGCAAAAATAACAGTTGAGAATTGGATTAACCTATATGAATCTCTTTTCATCAAATCCATGTAGAGATGTTGTACTACAACATCTATTTTTTATAAAATAAAAAAATAAAAAATAAAAAATAAAAATGCCACCATCCCATATCCTTCTCTTTGATGCTGATTGTATTCTATGCAATAAATCCGTACAATACATCCTTAAACACGATTCAAATAAAAACTTTCAATTTGCTTCGTTACAATCGGATTATGGACAGAATTTTCTAAAGAATCATTATTTGCCTCTTAACGTATATTCAACAGTTATTTATCTGAAAGATAAAAAAGTGTATACAAAATCAACTGCCGCAATTAGAGCATTCTCAGCGTTGAATTTCCTTTCAATAGGCTTACTATTATTCCTGATAATTCCGTTTCCGATTAGAGATTTAGTGTACAATTTAATTGCTAAAAACAGAAAACACTTATTCAAAAATCAAACGTCTTGTCTGATACCTACGGAAGAACTAAAATCAAGAATGTTATAATCTCCACCCTTCACTTGTCACTCATTTCTCGTCACTCAAGTTCCCAAGCACTTTTATATCCCCCAACTTCTTCCATATACTCTAAAAATTGCGCGTAAAACGGATCTTGACCTATCGTTGAACTATCCCCAATTACAAACAATTGTTCTTTAGCTCGTGTCAAAGCAACATTCATTCTTCGGTAATCTTTTAAAAAACCAATCACAGCATCTACGTTTGAGCGTACCAATGAAAGTATAATGATTTCTTTTTCTTGTCCTTGAAAGCTGTCAATTGTACTGATTACAAGACCTTGAGGTAATAACTCTTTTGCTAACTGTACTTGACCTGAGTAAGGAGAAATAAATGCTATGGAGGAAAGATTTAATTTTTCTTGTTCAATGATTTTCTGAACAATACTCAACTCTCCTTCATTCATTAAACTATTTCCATCCTGACCTGATTGTTCATCAAAACCGGTGCCTGCTGTGTCAAAATATATAATGTGTTGAGCGATGTTGTTTTGAATTTCAGGCGTTTGTAAGGCAGATTTGTAAAAATAATTACTCGAAAAATCAGCAATCGATTTACGCATTCTATATTGTGTATCTAAGAAAAACACATCGGTACAATATGTAAATGTTTGCTCTAATATGGAGATAGATAATCCTTTATTTGCGGCAGACTGCGAAAGTACGGTAGGAGGAAGCTGAAAAGGATCTCCTGCTAGTACCCAATTATTTGCAAAAGGAAAAACAATCCAAGCTAAGGCCTCAATCGCCTGACCTGCCTCGTCCATTATCAACGTATCGAAATCAGCATTTTTTGGTAAGAAGTCCGAAATCCCGATAGGTGTACCTAAAATTACTTCTGCATGTTCAAACAATTTCTCGTCAAAATAATTACGGATGTCACGGATTTCTTTGCGGATACTTTTTACTTCTTTTAATAGTAGACCGCGCTGCTCACGTTCTTCACGACCAAAATTACGCTTGTACTGAAAAGACATACGACGAAGTTCCTCCGCACGAATTTTTAATTTTTTTATTTCTTTATGCTCTTTTGCTTCTTGCATTTTACCCTCTGGAGTATATGGAAATATGACATCGTCCACCTTAAGTGAATTTCCAACACGAAGAATTTTCACTCCTTGAACGACCAATCCCTTCGCAATATTATCTACGGCGGTATTACTAGGAGCAGTCACTAATACTCTTTTTCCGAGTTGGGTTAGTTGACAAATTCCTTCAATCAATGTCGTTGTTTTTCCCGTACCTGGAGGTCCGTGTAGTATCACTAACGATTCATTTTCAACCATCGCTTTTACTGCTTGCTGCTGACTAGCATTCAGCGCTTGGTTTTTAAAGGAAAGCGAAGATGTTAGGGCTAAATCTTGCCCAAAGGAAGCTTCACCATGAATTTGATTGAATAGTCGTTGAACTTCTGCGTTTTTACCTATGTTTTTTATAGCTTCAATCATCAATTCACTTGTGCGATGATCGGGTGCTAATTTAATTCCAACTCCTTTTTCCTCGATCCAATCGGGAAAGTCAGGCGCAAATAAACGAAACTCTCCTTTTTGCCCTTCCATTCCAAGTAAAACACCTTTGATAGGCTCTTCTCCTTCAATGAAACATTCAATCGCACTATTATCTTTAAAATTGGAGGTATCCGTTGTATAAGGGAGTTTAAACGAAATTTCAGGGTAATCAGCATAACCAAAACTTTTACGAACTACTGAAATTGGATGCAATGCCAACCCATCCGACTTTAATTGTTTTAGTCCAGCATTTGCGTCGAGGGAATATCGACTTTCTTGTTCTTTCATTTCTAAGGAAATCAATGAAATCAAATGCTGTTGGTGTGGATGTAATTCTTTCATAGGGTAAAAGTAGAAAGTAGAAAGTGAAAAGTTGATATAATGAATCAAAATAGATTAAATAATAAATATTATCCAACTAATTAACCTTGAAATTTTGAAGTACAACTTCAAAATTTCAAGGTTAATTTTATTTTTTTTATTTAATTTTTTGTAAGTTTGTATATGTAAATTAATTGTTAGTCATGGTTTTAAGGGATGTTTTATTGCTAGATTTATTGGATTCTATTGAAAGCAATCCTATTACAGCTATTTTAGGTCCTCGTCAATGTGGTAAAACGACGCTTACGAGGGCAATTACACATCCTGAGTTTGCGATACATTATTTCGACTTGGAAGATCCTAGAGATGCCTTTTTGTTTGAACAACCAATGTTGGCACTGGAAACATTGACAGGTATTATTGTGATCGACGAAATTCAATTAAAACCTTCTTTATTTTCATTACTACGTGTACTTGCTGATAAAAAAAGAGAGGATACACGTTTTGTCATTTTAGGAAGTGCTTCTCCGTCATTAATTAAAGGTGCTTCAGAATCGTTAGCAGGTAGGATTCATTTCATCGATATGATGGGGTTTTCATTGAAAGAACTTGGTGTAGATGCTCAACAGACATTGTGGATGCGAGGTGGATTTCCTTTGTCTTTTTTAGCAAATTCCGAAGCGAAAAGTATTAGTTGGCGCAATAATTTCATTCGTACTTTTTTAGAAAGAGATATTCCTCAATTAGGGATAAATATACCAACGGAAAGGCTTCGTAAGTTTTGGTATATGCTTGCACATTATCATGGGAATATTTTGAACGCTTCAGAGATCGGAAAGTCTTTAGGTTTATCAAGTCATTCAATACAACATTATTTAGATGTTTTGTCTGGAACGTATATGATTTATTTGCAACAACCTTGGTTTGAAAATATCTCAAAAAGACAAGTAAAATCTCCTAAGTTGTTTATTCGTGATACAGGGTTGTTGCATACCCTGTTGGGTCTTAATGAAAAACAATTAGTTACTCATCCAAAGATAGGTGCTTCATGGGAAGGTTTCGTGATCGAACAATTGAAAAGCCAATTCAAAGAGGATGAAATTTATTTTTGGAATTCACACGGAGGTGCTGAATTAGATGTTCTTTTATTTAGAGGAGGGAAGCGAATTGGTTTTGAAATTAAATATAGCGACTCACCTAATTTGTCTAGGGGATCGTATTCAGCTATGGAAGACTTGAAATTAGATCATCTGTATGTAATTGTTCCTACTTCTAGAACGTATCCTTTGAAAGATAAAATCACCGTAACATCGTTAAAAGAGTTAATCAATCTTGATATATAGCAACAAAAAAAACGTTCCTGAAATAAATCAAGAACGTTCTGTCTTTTATCTTTAATCTATTAGTCTTTAATCTAAAAGATTAAGCGTCAATTTTAGCATACTTAGCATTTTTCTCAATAAACTCACGTCTTGGCGGAACTTCGTCACCCATCAACATAGAGAATATTTGATCACACTCTGCAGCATTTTCTATAGTAACCTGACGTAATGTGCGTTGCTCTGGATTCATTGTTGTGTCCCAAAGTTGAATCGCATTCATCTCTCCAAGACCTTTGTAACGTTGTACGTTTACTGAAGATTCTGAACCTCCTCCTTTTAATTCCTGGATTAAGGCATCGCGTTGATCTTCATTCCAAGCATAATTAGAACGTTGTCCTTTTTTAACTTGGTATAATGGAGGAGTAGCGATATAGATATATCCTTTTTCGATCAATTCCTTCATGTAACGGAATAAGAAAGTTAAGATTAAGGTTTCGATATGCGAACCATCGACATCGGCATCACACATGATGATAATCTTGTGGTATCTTAATTTCTCTAAGTTTAATGCTTTGGAATCATCCTCTGTTCCAATTCTTACTCCTAATGCTGTATAGATGTTTTTAATCTCTTCGTTTTCGAAGATTTTATGTTGCATCGCTTTCTCAACGTTCAAGATTTTACCTCGTAATGGCATAATCGCTTGAAAGTGTCTATCACGACCCATTTTTGCAGTTCCACCCGCCGAATCTCCCTCGACAAAGTAAATCTCACACATAGCAGGATCTTTTTCAGAACAATCCGCAAGTTTACCAGGTAAACCAGAACCAGTCAATACATTTTTACGCTGAACCATCTCACGAGCCTTACGAGCAGCATGACGCGCACGAGCAGCCAATAAAACTTTCTCAACGATTAATTTAGCCTCTGCAGGATGTTCTTCTAAATAAATAGAAAGCATCTCAGATACTCCTTGAGAAACTGGAGCAGTTACCTCACGGTTACCCAATTTAGTTTTTGTTTGACCTTCAAATTGTGGTTCTTGTACTTTAACAGAGACAACAGCTGTCAAACCTTCACGGAAATCATCACCATCAATCTCAATTTTTTCTTTTGCTAAGATCCCAGAATCCGTAGCGTATTTCTTTAATGTATTTGTTAAACCACGACGGAAACCAGATAAGTGAGTTCCACCTTCGTGTGTGTTAATGTTATTCACATACGCTTGGATGTTTTCAGTATACGAAGTATTGTAAGTCAACGCAACTTCCACAGGTATACCATCACGTTCGCCTTCGAAATAAATAACGTCTGGAATCAAAGCCTCACGATTACGATCTAAGTATTGAGCAAACTCTTTTAATCCTCCTTCAGAATGAAAAACATTACTAACAGGATTACCATTGTCATCTAAATTACGTAAGTCAGATAAGTGAATAGTAATTCCTTTATTCAAGAAAGCTAATTCACGTAAACGTGCAGCAATTGTGTCGTAATTATAGGTTGTAAATTCAAAGATTGATCCGTCTGGTTTGAATGTTACCTGCGTTCCGTGTTCTTTTGATTCTCCAATAACTCGTACGTCGTACAATGGTTTTCCAATAGAATACTCTTGTTCAAAGATTTGACCGTCACGGTGAACTTCTGCGCGTAAGTGTGTAGATAATGCATTCACACAAGATACTCCAACCCCATGAAGACCCCCAGAGACTTTGTAGGTGTCTTTATCGAATTTACCCCCAGCATGAAGAACCGTCATTACAATTTCTAATGCCGATTTTTTCTCTTTTGCAGTTAAACCCGTTGGGATACCACGTCCATTATCTTTAACAGTAATGGAATTGTCTTCGTTTATAAAAACTTTGATTGTGTCACAGTGACCAGCTAACGCCTCATCAATCGAGTTGTCAACTACCTCATATACTAAGTGGTGTAAACCTTTGATACCAACATCCCCGATGTACA
>CANCJF010000060.1 GCA_947378245.1 Bacteroidota bacterium | reverse complement strand
AATAATCCTTTTTATTCATTGATATACTAAACAAGATGAGTTTTAAATTAATAACAATTGTCGTAATCGTTTTGGGTGTACTTGCTGTATCCCAATTGGTAAGATTGTATGAACTTTCTTCTAAATTAAGAGGAAGAAGAGAAGAAGATATTACGAATCGTGATAACAAATTAAATGCTAATTTGATGCTTACGTTCATGATTTTATTCTATGCCGGTTTCATTTATTTGATGACTGAGTATGGTTGGACAGGAAGAGGTGAAGCTGCTTCCATTCATGGTGCAAATACAGATTGGTTATTAAATTTGAATTTTATAATAATTATTGCTGTTTTCTTTTTAACAAATACTTTATTATTTGGTTTTGCTTGGAAGTATGTCCGTAAACCAGGAGTGAAAGCTTATTTTTACCCACACGATAATAAATTAGAGTTAATTTGGACTGTTGTTCCTGCAATAGTTTTAGCTGTGATTATCATTTTAGGATTAAAAACTTGGAATGGTATTACAGGAGAATCTACAAAAGAAGCAATTCGTATTGAGTTATTCTCTAAACAATTTGATTGGACTGCTCGTTATTCTGGTGAGGATAATGTTTTAGGAAAATATGATTACAAATTAACTACTGCTGAAAACGAGTTAGCACTTATGACAGAAGCTACTTTAGATTCTGCAATTCGTTATATGGAGTTTGGTAAATCAGATAGTACAGTATTAGGAATTAAATTATTGGAGAATAAATTAAATAATCCAAAAAATATGTTTATTCCTGAGGATCGTGAAAAAATGGAAACTGATTTAGATCGTAAGACTCGTTTGTTACGTTTATTATATCAAATGAAAGCAAGATATAATGCTAAATTAGATGCTTCTGCTTACGATGATATCTTACAAAAAGATACGCTTCATTTATTAAAAGGAAAAGAATACGAAATTAGTTTTAGAGCTAAAGATGTAATTCACTCAGCCTATTTCCCACATTTTCGTGCACAAATTAATACTGTACCTGGTCAAGTTACTCGTATGAAATTAACTCCAACTATCTCTACTAAAGAGATGAGAGAGAAAAAAGATAATCCTAATTTTAATTACGTATTAATGTGTAATAAAATTTGTGGTAGTGCACACTATAAAATGAAAATGATTGTGGTTGTAGATACTCCAGAGCAATATGCTGCTTGGATGAAAACTAAAACCACTTTCAAAGATGATTATCTTAAGCCAGCTGTAGCTGTGAGTGATTCTACTACAGTTGTATCTGCTGCAGATTCTACTAAAATGGCAGTTAAATAAATTGAATTAATTTTTTTAAATTAAATATAATGTCAGCAATAACACACGACACACACGGACATCACGATGCTCATGATCACCACGATCACCATGAGGAAACGTTTATCTCAAAATACATTTTCAGTCAAGATCATAAAATGATTGGAAAGCAGTTTTTAATTACTGCAGTATTTATGGGGTTAGTAGCGATGTTACTTTCTTTATTATTCCGTATTCAATTGGCTTGGCCAGGTGAGAGTTCTGATTTCTTATCTTTATTTTTAGGCGAGACTTGGGCTCCAGGTGGAATTTTGAAAGAAAACATGTACTTAGGTTTAGTTACTATTCATGGAACAATCATGGTATTCTTCCTTTTAACTGGTGGTTTATCTGGAACATTCTCTAACTTATTAATTCCATTGCAAATTGGAGCACGTGACATGGCTTCCGGTTTCTTAAACATGGTTTCTTACTGGTTATTTGCTGGTTCATCTGTAATTATGTTGGTTTCTTTATTTATCGAAACAGGACCTGCTATGGCTGGTTGGACAATTTATCCTCCTTTATCTGCCTTACCACAAGCTATCGAAGGTTCTGGTTTGGGAATGACACTATGGTTATTATCTATGACTTTGTTTATTGCTGGTTCTTTGATTGGTTCTTTGAATTACATCGTTACTGTTTTGAACTTACGTACTACTGGTATGTCTATGACTAGAATGCCATTAACAATTTGGGCATTTTTCGTGACAGCTATTTTAGGTGTTCTTTCTTTCCCAGTTTTATTATCTGCTGCTGTATTATTAATGATGGATAGATTAGCTGGTACTAGTTTCTATTTATCGGATATTATTGTTGG
This sequence comes from Bacteroidota bacterium, assembly GCA_947378245.1. GTDB lineage: Bacteria > Bacteroidota > Bacteroidia > Flavobacteriales_D > Crocinitomicaceae > CANHVK01. The sequence continues at coordinate 14,429 of CANCJF010000060.1, read as the reverse complement.
TGGTGAGATGTTAGAAAATCATGGTGGTTCTCCATTATTATATCAACACTTGTTTTGGTTCTTAGGTCACCCAGAGGTATATATTGTATTATTACCAGCTTTAGGTTTGTCTTCTGAAATTATTTCCACTAATGCAAGAAAACCAATTTTTGGTTATAGAGCTATGATTGGCTCAATTTTGGCAATTGGTTTCCTTTCATTCATTGTTTGGGGTCACCACATGTTTGTTACAGGTATGAATCCATTTTTAGGAAGTGTATTTGTATTCACTACATTATTGATTGCTATTCCTTCAGCGGTAAAAGTGTTTAATTATATCACTACTTTATGGAGAGGTAGTATCGTATTTACTCCTGCTATGTTATTTGCCGTTGGACTTGTTTCGACATTTATTACAGGTGGAGTTACAGGTATTATTCTTGCTGATTCTGCTTTAGATATTGCTGTTCATGATACATATTTCGTAGTTGCTCACTTCCATATTGTAATGGGTATGTCTGCAGTTTTTGGAATGTTTGCAGGTGTATATCATTGGTTCCCTAAAATGTATGGAAAAATGTTGAATACTCGTTTAGGATATGCACATTTTTGGGTTACTATTGTTGGAGCTTACGGAGTTTTCTTTCCAATGCACTTTGTTGGATTAGCAGGTGCTCCTCGTCGTTATTATGATTATTCAGTATATAATGAATTTGATACAAATACCTATGAAATGATGCTTGATTTAAATGTGATAATAACTGTATTTGCTATTATTGCTGCTATTGGTCAATTAATTTTCTTATTTAATTTCTTTTATAGTATTTTCAGAGGTCCTGTAGCAGTTCAAAATCCATGGAAATCTAATACATTAGAGTGGACAACACCTGTTGAGCACGTACATGGTAACTGGCCTGGTGCTTTACCTGTAGTTCATAGATGGCCATATGATTATTCTAAGCCAGGTGCAGAAGAGGATTATATCCTTCAAACTGTTCCTTTAGCTGAAGGAGAAGAAGAACATTAATCTGTTTATAATATTTAAAAGCCTTCTAACATTTGTTAGAAGGCTTTTTTATTTTTGTATTATCATTTACAACTACTGTTTTGGAAGAAGAATCATTTGATTATCGAGGTGAGGTAGATAAACCAAACGACAACGATTACGATAAAGTATTACGACCTAAAAAATTAACAGACTTTGCTGGTCAAAAGCAAGTAGTTGAAAATTTAGAAATATTTGTTCAGGCTGCAACACAACGAGGTGAACCTTTGGATCATGTTTTGTTACATGGACCTCCAGGACTTGGCAAAACTACTTTAGCTAATATTATTGCTAATGAATTAGGAGTTGGTTTTAAAGTCACTAGCGGTCCTGTTTTAGACAAACCTGGTGATTTAGCTGGGCTACTTACTAATTTAGATTCTGGAGATGTTCTTTTCATTGATGAAATTCATCGTTTAAGCCCTGTAGTAGAAGAGTATTTATATTCAGCCATGGAGGATTATGTGATCGATATTTTGATCGATAGTGGTCCAAATGCTCGCACAGTTCAAATATCTTTGAATCCATTTACTTTAATAGGAGCAACTACACGTTCTGGATTATTAACATCTCCTTTACGTGCTCGTTTTGGTATCAATGCTCGTTTACAATATTATGACTCTAAGACTTTGACTGCTATTGTTGAACGTTCTTCGGATTTGTTAAATATACCTATTAATGAACAAGCCGCGTATTCCATTGCAAGTCGTAGTCGTGGAACACCTCGTATTGCTAATGCATTATTGCGTAGGGTTCGTGATTTTGCACAAGTGAAAGGTACAGGGAGCATTGATATTGAAATTACAAATATTGCATTAGAAGCATTGAATGTGGATGCGTATGGATTGGATGAAATGGATAACCGCATATTGTTAGCGATCATCGATAAATTCAAAGGAGGTCCTGTTGGTTTAACTACCATTGCTACTGCTATTGGCGAGAATGCTGGTACCTTAGAAGAGGTATATGAACCATTTTTAATCCAAGAAGGTTTTCTTATTCGTACACAACGTGGAAGAAAAGCAACTGAAAAAGCATATAAACACCTTGGTAGAGATATTGGCTTTATTCAAGGAGGATTGTTTTAACAGGTATGATTACTAAAAGTTCATCAACTTCTATAATTAAAAATATTGCCTACGAACTAGGTTTTCAATTTTGTGGGATATCAAATGCTGAATTTTTAGAAGATGAAGCTCTACGATTAGAAAAGTGGTTAAAATCGGAAATGCAGGGTAAAATGTCGTATATGGAAAATCATTTCGACATGCGTTTGGATCCACGATTATTAGTTCCAGATGCAAAAAGTGTAGTTTCCTTAATCTATAATTATTATCCAGCGGAAACTCAAAGAATAGATTCTTATAAGATTTCTAAATATGCTTATGGCACAGACTATCATTTTGTTTTAAAAGATAGATTGAAATTATTTTTAGATCGTATTCGAACGGATATAGGAGAGGTCGATGGTCGTGTTTTTGTGGATTCTGCTCCCGTAATGGATAAAGCATGGGCTAAGAAGTCCGGTTTAGGTTGGGTTGGAAAACATAGTAATTTGGTTCATCCTAAAAAAGGATCTTTTTTCTTTATCGCTGAATTGATTTTGGATTTAGAGTTAATACCAGATGGACCTATAAAAGATTATTGTGGAACATGTACACGTTGTATAGATGCTTGTCCAACAGATGCAATCGTGCAGCCATATGTTGTAGATGGTTCTAAATGCATTTCGTATTTGACCATTGAGTTAAAAGATGAGATTATTCCTTCTGAATTTGTTGGTAAAATGAATGATTGGGTATTTGGTTGTGATATTTGTCAGGATGTTTGTCCTTGGAATCGATTTTCTACACCACATTCCGAACCCTTATTTTCTCCAAATAGTTCACTATTAAATTTATCGAAAAATGATTGGAATGATTTAACAGATGAAGTATTTTCAGAACTCTTTAAAAAAAGCGCAATTAAAAGAACAAAAAAAAGCGGATTAATGCGTAATATTAAGTTCTTAAAAGACTAATATTTATACAATGGCTTTAGACGCTTTTTCAGGAACATGGGATGAAAATGTAGCTGCTCATCTTCTACGTCGAACTTTATTTGGCCCTACTTATTCCCAAATTCAATCAGCTAAACAAAAAGGTTTGACTACAGTATTGGATGAATTATTCGTTTTTCCAACACAAACTCAACCTGTAACAATAAGTGATAAAGAAGCTATTGTAGCTAAAGGTGATACTTGGGTTAATGCATTATTTCCAGCAATAAATTCTCAGGAAACTGAAAATGCTCGTAATGAATCTTTGTCAGGATGGGGTATTCAGAATTTAAGTAATGAATCGTTTAGTATACAAGAAAAAATGACATTGTTTTGGCAAAACCATTTTGCAGTTGAAAATAGTAGTGATGCTAGAGCTACGTATTATTATTTTAAATTACTTCGAGATAATTGTTTAGGGAATTTTAAGGATCTAATTAAAAAGATTACTATTGAGCCTAGTATGCTTCAATTTTTAAATGGTAATTCTAACACAAAAAACAGTCCGAATGAAAATTATTCACGTGAATTGTTAGAACTTTTCACAGTAGGTAAGGGGGAACAAGTAGGAGAAGGTGATTATACCAATTATACTGAGACGGATATAAAAGAAGCAGCTAAAATATTAACAGGATGGAGGGTAGATGGGATTCAAAGTAGCACTCAAACAGCTGTATTTTCTTCATTTGTTCAAAGTAAACACGATATTTCCACTAAAACTCTATCTAAACGTTTGGGATCAAAATCGATTGTAAATGCAAACGAACAAGAATATGTAAATTACATTGATATACTTTTTGAATCGGATCATGCACCACAATTTATTTGCAAGAAATTATATCGTTGGTTTGTAAATTATGATATCACTCCGACTATTCAAAATCAAGTGATTGATCCGATGGTACAGCTTTTGATTGCTAATAATTATGAAATAAAACCTGTTGTTCGAGCTTTATTGTCAAGTGCTCATTTTTATGATATTTCCAATCGAGGCAGTATTATAAAAAATCCGTTGGAATTAGTATTTTCTATGTTAAATAGCACGAGTTCTAAATTAAACTATGCGACTGAAGTTAACTATGATTTTTACAATCAATTAGGTGGTATTTGTGCAGTAATGGGAATGAATTATTTTCGTCCACCGAATGTAGGAGGTTGGCCAGCCTATTATCAAGCACCTAATTATACAAGGCTTTGGATTAATTCGAGTTATTTGAATTTACGTTTTTTGATTTCATCCGCATTGACTTTGACAGATCAGTTTAAATCAAAAGTAGATAACACAAAATATTGGCAGATTTCATTGATTCCTTTTATACAAGGCCTTTCTTTGCCGTCAGATCCAATTCAAGTTATTGAAGATTTAACTTTAATATTTTGTCCAAAAGGTTTATCTACAGAAGAAAAACTAAAATTAAAGACAATATTAACGAATGGTCTTCAAGATTTTGAATGGACAACACAGTACAATCAATATGTAAATAATCCTTCGGATGAAACAATGAAAAAAGCATTAGCTTTTCGCATAGGTTTAACGTTAGATACCTTGTTTAAAATGCCAGAATTTCAAACCATCTAAACGGAAAATCATGGAAAGAAGAAAATTTATTAAAAATACAACACTTGCTTCATTGACTATTCCTTTTATGTTTAAAAATTATAGTTATGCAGCAGTTACAGAAAAATTATTTTCAATTAAAAGAGGCGTAGAAGATAAGGTTTTTGTATTAATTCGATTAAATGGAGGTAATGATGGTTTAAATACGGTAATTCCTTTAGATTATTATTCTAATCTTACTAAACAAAGAGCTAACATCATTCTACCTGAGAACAAATTAATTCAACTCACACCAAAGAATGCTTTTCATCCATCTATGAGTGGTATGGCTAATTTATTTCATCAAGGTAAATTATCTGTATTACAGAACGTTGGTTATCCAGAGCAAAATCGTTCTCATTTTCGATCCACAGATATTTGGACAAGTGGTTCGTTAGATCCTGCTACTACAACTGGTTGGTTAGGTAGAAAATTGGATATGGAACATCCAGGATTTCCTGATGGGTATCCGAATGATACGATTAAAGATCCTTTTGCCAGAAGTATGGGATATGAGGCGTCCGCAACTTGTCAGGGACTATTAGGTAATTTTTCCCACACAGTAAATAATCCAAATGATGCAGTAAATGTGAGTGTTTCCTCTGCATTAAATGATGGTACCTATTATGGTAGTCACATGGAATTCTTGAGTACTATGATAGCTCAAACTAATAAATATGGAAACAGAGTATTAGATGCATCTAAAAAAGGAAAAAACTTATCTACTAAATATGACCCAAAAAACAACTTAGCAACACAATTAAAATATGTTGCACAAATGATTTCTGGAGGATTACAGACGAATATGTACATTGTTAATCTTAGTGGATTTGACACCCACGATTCACAAGTCATAATTACAGATACAACAATGGGAAATCATGCTAATTTATTAAAAACCGTATCGGATGCAATTGAAGCATTTCAGGATGATATCACCCTTTTAGGATTAGAAAAACGAGTAGCTGGAATGACTTTTTCGGAGTTTGGAAGGCAAATAGCTTCTAATGCTAGTTATGGAACCGATCATGGGGATGCTGCTCCATTGTTTTTATTTGGTTCTTGTTTAGAAACTCCAATTTATGGTACAAATCCTACTATTTCAGATCAAATTCAGAATCAAGAAGGTGTGCCAATGCAGATTGACTTTAGAGATATATATGCTTCTGTTCTTCGTGATTGGTTTGAGGTTTCTCCTATTGAAATTCAAAAAATGTTTGCCCAAGAAGTAAAATATCACAACATTATTGGTGGATGTACACTACGTTTGGATGAAATGGCTGATGATGGATTGAAAACACTGATGTACCCAAATCCAGCGATCGATGCGGCAACACTAAGAATTTCTACGAAAAATGAGTTTGTGAAAGTTTCACTTTGCTCTATGTTAGGTCAGGAGAAATTGGTTGTTTTTGAAGGCACATTGAATGAGGATGTACATAAACTGCCTATAGATCTTTCTGAAATTAAAGTTGGAAATTATTTATTGAGGGTGCAGAAAGGATCTGGAGAAGAGGTGGTTAGTTTTGCAAAGGTAAAATAATGCGACAATGCCTACTTCGGTTATTTATGTTTTGCTCAAACTTTAGAATTATCCTTCATAAATAGACCAAAGAAAAAAGCGTAGAAGCTCATACCTGCTAATGTGGTAAGTGTGTCTTCGACGAGAAAAGATACGGTGCAGATGGTGAAAAATAGCAAAGCAAGTTTGTTTTTATTTTGGAAGAAAACTTTAAAAGTTAAGATAATGTGGATTAGTAGTAAAGAAAGGCCAATTACACCTGTAGCTACCAGAATACCAAGAAATTGATTATGACTTTCTAATCGGTTTTTTGATTCTAAGACTGATTTTGATTTTGTGTATTCTTGTTGGTAGGCCTCTTTGTAATCTCCAATTCCTGTTCCAATAATCCAATTCTGTTTGAATATGGACCAACCTGCTTTCCAATATTCGATACGATGTAATATACTATGACCATTTGGGTCTTTTTTACTGTTTAATTCGTATTGAAGTTCGTAGATTCTTCTTTTTAACCCTGATTCTAATGCTAATATCGTCGGTATACCATGTTCGATATTGTAAATGTCTTTTTTAGTCAATTTGTTAACGCCTTCCGCATCTTTAGTTAGGCCTTTAGATGTGAGGTAACGTACTAAAACAGTATAATACTGATATTCATTTTTCGTGTAGGAATTTAAAGGTATGTTGGATCTTGTTTTCCAAGTGCTATCCAATTCTTCAATATTAATATAACAATCTATTGGATATCCATTTTCGAGTGATTTTGATAATGTATCGTGTGTGTAAATATGACCTAATTTTGTGAATTTTTTATATGATTTAATTTCTATTTTTATATTATTTAAATTATTGAAATTTAGCGATATGTAAACTATTAAAATTATAGTTGAAACTATAAATACAATCGATGTTATTTTTTTCCATTTAACCGATGATTTTAGTTCATATAATGAGATGCAAATTAAGCATATTATTAGCACTAACATACCACTGAGTACTTGCGCATAATAGGTGTAAAATAGTAACCAAAAGATTCCGAGATAACTAACTATTTTAACAGATAAATTAATAGTTTTTTGATATGCTAGGATAAATATTCCAAATACAACAAAGAGTGAAAAACGTATATGAGATTGAAAGATAGACATGGTCCGAATGTCTTTTTCGGGTGCATAGGACATATTGTAAGAGACAAAATTGATTACACTAGCTATTAAAACTAATCCGACAAATATTCGAAGTAGTATTGTTTTGTGCTTATCAGAAATAGGCGGAAGTGCCACCAAAGTTATTGGTAGTAAGATTAAATTACTTTTAGAAATTAAGTCTGTTAAACCTTCTTCCAAGTTTTTAGACCAAGAAAGAGACCCAATATAGAATACGATAAATAGCAAGAAAACGTGTAGTGTTATATTTTCCTTAATGCGTAAAATTCCTTTGGAGTAATCACCGGAGAGTATCACTACTAAAATTAGGTATGCTGAACTTAAGGATAAAATGGCTTTGCTAAATAATAATCCAATTATCACAAAAACACATCCAATTACAATAAGTAGTTGAATGGTTTTAGGGGAATAATTCTTAAGCAGCATAGTACCCTAACGACTATTTTTTCAAAATCGTATGTATCTCTTTCGGATTTTGTAAAATTTCTTTCGCTTTCTCTACAAAATTATCTGTTCTAAACGCATGAACTGTTCTTCCTTTTTGGTAATAATAGCGTGAAACAATTTCGTTTTCAAGTATGTTGATTATTTCAACTTTGAATTTTTCTAAATCACTATTTTTAGAAGGGGTTAATTTTTTAAATAAAGCTTCGTATTCTACTTTAGATTCTTCAAAATAACCTTCTTCTTCTGCAGTTTTACGCATTTTACGTAACATTTCTTCAGAAGCTGTAGAGTAATCAAAGGTGTCTTTCAAAACTATTTTTTTAAACTCTTCGTAATCTTCGTTGGACAATTTAAAAGTTCCTGCTTCTGGAATATTAGGGTGTTTGTTTGCATATTTAGTCGCGAAATGAAAGATAAAGTTTTTGTTGACCAACATAGCTGTAAGTCTACTAAATTCTTTTTCTGTTATTTTCACATCTGGTTCGATTCCTCTACCATCAATTACTTCTCTACCATTCGTTGTTTTGAATTTTTTGATTAAGGAATCCGCAATTGCATGAGGACGTTCTCCTTCTGCTTTTTCGTAGTATTCCAATTTTTGCACACAACGTCCAGAAGGCGTATAATATTTAGCAATCGTTAATTTCATTTTCGAACCATATTTAAGGTCGAATGTTCGTTGGACCAAACCTTTACCATAGGAGGTTGTTCCTACGATAACCGCTCTATCTAAATCCTGTAGACTACCAGATACAATTTCACTTGCGGAAGCGGAACCATCGTCAATTAGTACAACCAAAGGAATATTCACGTCTAAAGGTTCGTCCATTGTTTTGTAGACTTTATTTTCTTCCTGAATTCTTCCTTTAGTAAAAACCACTAACTGGTCTTTAGGTACAAACATATTTACGATTTTAACTGCTTCAATTAGTAATCCACCACCGTTACCACGAAGGTCGAGAATCAATTCTTTCATCCCTTTTTCTTTGAGTTCTTTGAATGCTTTTATTACTTCTTCGGAAGCAGTTTGCGTAAAGCTATTTAGTTTTATGTATCCAATATTATTTGAAATTATCCCTGAGTATGGCACATCAGGGATTTTAATTTCATCGCGGGTAATAGGAATGATTAAGTCCTTTCCATCTCTTAACACTTTTACTTGAATTGTTGTTCCTTTAGGACCTTTTAGTGCACCTGAAACATCGTCGGAAGGCTTGTTGCACATTTCTTTTCCGTCTATGGTGATGATTTTATCGCCGGCTTTTAAACCAGATTTTTGCGCAGGGTTTCCTTCGTAAGGTTCGGATATGTATATGCAATTATCAATTTTACGAATTAACGCGCCAATTCCTCCATATTGACCAGTTGTCATCATGCGGTAATCTTCCATGTTTGCTTCGTGGTAATAAACCGTGTACGGGTCTAATTCTTTTAGCATTGCGTCTATAGCAACTTTAGAAAGTTTACCTGGTTTTGGTTCATCTACGTAATGCATCTCTAGGTTTTGATAGATGAGATCCATTAATTCCATACCTTTGATAAGTTCGAATCCGTTGGATTGAGCTTTAACAGTTAGAGAGTAGAAAATTAAAAGTAGAAAGTATATCGTTTTTTGCATTGTCTAATTTTTTTGAAGTTCTAAATTACTTATTTCCTGAATTAGTTTTTTGAAGAGTTGTTCTGTTTTTTTAAATAGCACCTCGTATTCCATTTCTTCTTTGTTGGTATAGACAAAAAATAGTGCGATTTGTTTGTTTTGTTCTATCAAATATTCTTCGAGTATGTATTTGTTTTTGCGAATGGTTTCACGACATAAACGTTTGATTCTGTTTCTATCGTGAGCTTTTCTAAAAATACGTTTTGGTGCAGAGATAACAATTTGAAAAGGTTTGCTTGAAGGTAGTTCAGTAAACCTATAATTAATCACAAACGGAAATTGTTTCACTGTACTTTTTTCCTCAAAAATCTGTTCGATGATTTTTTGACTACAAAGTTTATACTCTTTACCGAGGGTTTGGTTCATAAAACGAAGTTAAGGAATTTTCTTCCTTAGACGAAACAAATCAAATTTTCAGTTAATTTTTCGTTTTAAAAAGAATTCTTTGAAACTTTTTTTTTGCGTAGATTTTACAATATTGACACATCTCCATTACCTAGGTAATAGTTTATTTTTATTACAAATAATGTTAACAGCTTGGTATTTAGTTTTTTGCCTGAAACGCAAGGATTTGTTAACGTATTAATAATAAGTTTATTGTGATTAATGTGTTTTTTAACATATTTTTACATTCTTAAAATGGGAAAAAGTATGATTTTGAAACTAAAATTTGGTTTTTTATTGTTTTTGACATTGTGCATAAGTTCGACTCTTTTTGCGCAAAATAAAGCAAGTTTTACATCGCCAGTTCAGGTGTGTGAGAACGCTGATATCGTTTTCCGAAGTAATTCCATTGTTTCCGGAGCGACTATAACAGAATATGCTTGGGATTTGAATGCGGATGGTATATTTGAAAAGAAAACTACCGTGGATACTTTATTGACAGTATATTATGCGGATACTTTATCAAAAAAATACGGTGGACAACATAGTTTTGATGTTCAATTACGAATTGTTACTAGTTTAAAAGATACTTTGTATTCTCCAAAACGAACTGTTAAAATCAATTATGTACCTGTTTTGACCAACTCTAACACATCGTATTACGATACTGTTGCTTGTAAATTAGACACATTAAAATTCTTTAATAACTATTTTGTTTCGGAAGGTACGATTGAGAATACGTATTGGTACTTTAACAATGCAGATGAAACCTATACACAAACTTTCTTCAAAAGAGCTTTTACAAAAGCAGGTAAGTATTCCGTAAAAACTTTAGCGATTACTGATAAAAATTGTCGTAATAGTTCGGAAGGATCGATTCGTATTAAGGAAATCCCTACAGGTAAATTAACCTATAGTGGAGATACTACTTTTTACAATGACAAGAATATTGATATTACTGCAGTAGGTGATTTTTCTAGTTTAGTTTGGAGTACAACGGAAGCTACGCCTAAGATTAACGTAAATAAAAGTGGTTATTATATCGCGTCTATAAAAAATATAGAAGGTTGTATAATTAAACTAAAGTCTTCCGTAATCAATGTATTAATTGAAAAGCCACTTCAAGCCACTAATCTGATGACTTTGAATGATGACAACAAAAATGATGGTTGGAAGATATTAGAAATCGAAGCGTATGGTGTTTGTGAAGTTCACGTATTTGATAGAAATGGATCGGAAGTTTTTACAAGCAAAGATTACAAAAATGATTGGAATGGTAAGGATTCTTCGGGAGAAAAAGTACCAGCTGGAACATACTATTATACCATAAAGGCAAGTGAAGTTAAAGACATTATCAAAGGGACAATTAACGTTCTTCATTAATCATTCAAAAAACGGATAAAAAAGATGAAAATATATAGTTTCCTTTTCGTTCAAATATTGTTTACAAGTTTGAGTTTTTCTCAGCAGTTACCCGTATTGGATCAGAATTTAATTAATCGTTTTTCGATACAACCAGGATATACTGGTGAGAATCGTGGGTTACACATGTGGGATGGATTTAGAAATAATCTACTTGGGTTGTCTCAAAACCCAACAACTTTGGCTTTTAATCTTTCTTATAGAGATACGGAGAAACATGGTTTTGGGGCAAATTTCATGTCTGACAAAACAGGGTTGTTTTCGAATACGTTTTTCCAATTATCGTATGCTTACCGCGTTAAATTAGCTAACAAGGCGGCCTTGAGTTTTGGATTAAGTGCAGGAATTGCTCAAAATCGTTTTGATTTTAATTCTGTGATTGTGGAAGACAAATCGGATATAGGTACTGTGTCCAATATGGGGAAAACAATTTTTCAAGCTGGATTTGGAACTTCGTATTCTACGGAACGTTTTACTGTTGGTGTAGGGTTCCCTTCTTTATATAACACAAAAGTTTTATACGATATCAGAGCAACGCAATATACCTATCAATTAGATCCATTGTTTGTATTCAATTCTTCGTATGTATTTGATGTAAAACAATGCAAAGATTTGGAGATTATTCCAACAGTAATTGTTAGAGCACAACGTAGCTTACCAACCTTAGCTGATATCGTAGTTGCTGCACGTTATAAAAAAATGTATTCTTTGACTGCAGGGTATAGAACGAATGGTAGTTTTCCAGTTGTTGCAATGGCGAATGTCTATAAGAACTGGAAAGTGTATGCTGGTTACGATGCCAATATTGGAAATTTAGCAATTGCTAGTAAGGGTGGTTTTGAAGCAGGGATAGGATATAAGTTTACCTTGTTAAGTGGAAGCGAGCATAAATTGGAGGATGAAAAATTGAAACGTTCTCAAGATAGTTTAGCGAAAGTTGTTTCATTATTAAATGATAAATTAATTCAGTCGGAAAAAGAAAAACAAATCAAAACAGCAGATTTATCTCAAGAAGTTTCCGTTTTGAAAAAAGAGAATGAAGAGTTACGAATTGAAAATGATACGTTAAACCAACAACTAAGAAGAATAATTTCAACAGGAATTGTTCCAAAAAATAATGGTACTACTCGAATTGATGAAAATGATGTGGAGATCAATATTCAGAACGGATATTTTGTTGTAGTTGAATCCTCTAAAAATCGTGTTGAATTAGAGAAAGATTTAATGGAGTGGAGACAGAAAGAAGGATCTACCTTCATCTTAAAAGGAGATCATGGGAATTGGTACTACATTGCAATTGAACACCATACAACGAAACGTAAAGCACTAAGAAGAATGGAAGAAATTCGCAAGAAATATCCAAATGCATGGGTGCGTATTCAGAAGAATAAAGACGGAAAGACGAGAGAATAAAGAATTTTCTTTAGACAAAAGAAGTTAGACATAATATATAATAAATGATTATGAATAAATTAGGATTAGTAATTGGATTGTTATTTGTGATGCAGTTTGCATCTGCACAAAGTGATTCCACCAATACGAGTAGTGATAAGGTGTTTTTACAGTTGTTTGGAATAGCTGGTGGAACAGAAACAGCGACTTCAGGACAAACATTATCTTATTCTATGGGTGAGTTGTTTGTAAATACAGAAAGTAATTTTGGACAAACATTTACACAAGGATTCCAACAAGGAGATTTATTTAAAGTGTTAGATGTTGTTTCCATGGAAGATCTAAAATTTGATGTTTCCGTTTATCCAAACCCTACAAGTTCCTATTTGCATGTGAAAGTTGATACAGATAATCATGCGATATATGGAAAAGATTATGTAGTTGAATTGTATGATTTAGTTGGGAAACAATTAAATGTACCTATGACTTATGTAGATGGTAAGACGTTACAATTAGATGTGCAATATTTACCAACGGGTGCATATATTGCGAAAGTGTATGGTGTTCAAAATTCGAATTGGGTAAGTTCGTTTAAAGTGACGAAGGTAGCAGGGGAGTAGTCGACTCCGCTCACACTTTCCTTCGACAAGCTCATGATAAACTCCGCTCACACTTCGACTCCGCTCAGTGTGACGGACAAAAATTGAAAATAAAGTAAAAAGTAATAAAGTTAAATAAATCAAAACCAAACAAATGAAAAAACAAGTACTAAAATCGTTGTTGATCGTTGCATTTTTCTTGAGTGTAGGAAATGCTTTTGCACAACAAAAAAGTGACTTAGGGTTTAGTTACCAAGCGGTAGCTCGTGATGCGAGTGGATTGGCAATTAACAACAAAGCAATTGTGGTAGAAATCAGTATCCGTAAAGGTGGTCAAACTGGAATTACATTGTGGCAAGAGACACATGAAGTGAAGACAAACAATTTTGGTTTGTTTAGTGTTATTATTGGAAAAGGTAATACGACAGGAGTTGGTAAATTGAATAGTTTCAAAGAAATTGAGTGGTCTAAAATGGACATCTATACTGGTGTACGTGCCGATTTCGGTAATGGATTATTACCAATGGGTAATGTTCAGTTACAAGCAATTCCTTATGCTTTTATTGCGGATTCCGCTTTAGCTGCTCCACGTTTTAACTTGAAAGAATTGTTAGATGTGAATACTTCTAACATTCAAAAGAATGACATCTTACGTTGGGATGGTACAAAATGGAATTCTGTGAATTTTGACAATTCATTAAACGCAGTATATACAAAGTTTAAAGCGGATTCATTAAAATTGAATACAGATTTACTTTCAATCTATAAAGAATTAAAAACGAAAGCAACTGCGGATAGTTTAGCTAATACATCAGCACTTAAAACTCAGATTGCTAATGCTCAAGCAAAAGCTTCTGCGGATAGTTTAGTGTTGATTACTAAGTTAAATACTGAAATTATTAACCGTACATCTGCTATTAATGATGTAAAAGCAAAACAAGCATCCGATTCAACTGCTACTAAAACTTTATTGGATAATACGAACACAGATTTAGCAACTGAAATTACAAATAGAACTTCTGCGGATAATACTATCAAAGTAAAAGCGGTTTCTGATTCAACTGCTATTAAAACTTTATTGGATAATACGAATACGGATTTAGCGACTGAAATTACAAATAGAACTTCTGCGGATAATACTATCAAAGTAAAAGCGGTATCAGATTCTACAGCTATTAAAA
>CANCJF010000059.1 GCA_947378245.1 Bacteroidota bacterium | reverse complement strand
GAGGATATGCTTCAAACGCCAAGTTGATAGCGGTATTGATTTTTTTACCCATCAATTCCATGTCTTCTGGAGTTTTTGCATTCACAATTCCTGCTCTTGCTTGAGTTACTGATTTTAAAATATCTCCTTCATTTTTAGCAGCACCTTTCACAGTTGCAACTAATTGTGGAATCAAATCAGCACGACGTTGGTAAGTTGCTCCAACATTTCCCCAAGATTCATCTACAGTTTCTTGTAAGCTAATTGCAGTGTTGTACGTTGAACGGTACATCATAAATAAAATAACTACTAAACCTCCGATAGCCAGTAGAATAATGTTTGATTTTTTCATTTTCTAAATTTTTAATAAATATACTATGAATTTGTCAAACGAAATGCCAAAAAGTAAGATTAGACAATTTGTCAGTAAGTGTAATTCCTAAAACTATTCCTTATTTTTGTCTTATGAAAACAATGAAAGACCCAGGATTAGGCTCTAAATTTCAGAAGCCGATTAAACGTATGATGAACCAAGATGGTACGTATAATATTATACGCAAAGGTGGTTTAACAAAATTTCAGGATTATTATAAGTATCTGTTAGATGTATCGTTAGGGAGATTTTTACTCATTATTTTAATGATATACATCGTTTTAAATGTATTGTTTACATGTATCTATTTAATAATTGGAATTGAAGAATTAAAAGGGGTATCCGAACATCAATCTGCTTTTTTTAGCGCCTTTTTCTTTTCAACTCAAACATTTACAACTGTTGGATA
This sequence comes from Bacteroidota bacterium, assembly GCA_947378245.1. GTDB lineage: Bacteria > Bacteroidota > Bacteroidia > Flavobacteriales_D > Crocinitomicaceae > CANHVK01. The sequence goes on along the minus strand of CANCJF010000059.1, from coordinate 15,810 downwards.
TGGTTCCGTTTCGCCTCATGGAATCGGTGCAGAAGTCGTAGCAATGGTTGAAGCATTTATAGGTTTACTAGCGTTTGCTTTAGCTACAGGTATTTTATATGGTCGTTTTTCTAAGCCAAATGCAAAAATTGGATTTTCTAAAAATATAATTCTTACACCTTTTGATGGTGGAAAAGCAATCATGTTTAAGTCAGTAAATTTGAGAAATAATGTATTGTTAAAAACAAAAATCAGTGCCTTTATTGCATTGGACAAGGAAGTTGGAGCGAATAATTTTATGAAAGAATATTTCCCGCTAAATTTAGAGGTGGATACAATTACATTTTTCCCTTTAACTTGGACTTTAGTACATAAAATCGGGGAGGATTCTCCAGTGGCAGATATGGATGTAGCAAGCTTAAAATTGAAAAATGCAGAGGTCTTTATTTTGGTAGAAACTTTCGACGAAACATATTCTCAAGATATCGTACAAAAACATTCTTACGCACAAAATGATTGGTTAGAAAATGTAAAATTTGATACTAATTTCAGAACAAATGAAAGTGGAGAATTAGAATTATATATCAATGAGCTAGATAATGTGATTCCTGTAGTTTAATTACTTGCAAATTAATGTATAATAGGTAGTTGAATACCCTCCGAAATAACCAAGTGCTCCTCCAGAGAAATTTGTGGGTATATTTAATGGAATGGTAAATGGATTTGTACCGTTATTCACTTGCACATATTTTTTTTGAAGGAAGTTATAAGTTGACTTATCTAAACTTGAAAATTTAACAATCACTGTGTCATTACGTTTGTACATACCTCTAAATTGTTCAAGAATAGATGTATCTCTCCTAGTTCTTGGATTTTCGTAAAAAAAATCAAAACTTACTCCGTTGATAAATTGATCATCAAATACTGGGTTTCCTGTTTTATGGAATTTTAGATCACTAGGTTTTCCTGTTTTATCCAAATTTGTTCTTAGTACTTCCCAAGAATAAGCATTGTATTTTTCCTTTGGGTCCGACAAATGTCCATAGGCAAAACCATACTCGTTGGTATTTTTTTCAGGTTTCCAATAGACCGAATCCAAATAAGTTGGTTCAACAATAGAAGTTGAAGCGTTGTATTTTTTTCCTTTGTATTGAACTTCAATGCTATATGTACTTCCACTTTTACCGAAAAATGCTTGATTCAACGTAGAATACGCACAAACATGGTATTTTGACATCAAATTAGTAGGGATTCCAAAAAGTGAATACCCTATATCTTGAAATTGTTTTGGAATTTCATCTGAACAGATAGTTTCTAACGTATCTGTAATTATTCCATCTGAAATAATAATTAAAGCATCTGATATAAAGTCATTAAAAATAGCATCCTGTGTATTTTCTGAAAAAATATCTTTTGTAGTACTTAAAATGATTATAGGAGGGAGTCCGGTTTCAATTTTACCATCAATCACTAATTTTTCATCATAATTTGGGAGTTTTACAGACACGTCTTTTTGACAAGCATTCAAAAATGCAAATGCTGTAAAAAGAATTAGGTATATGTATTGAAACTTTTTCATCTTAAAAATTAAAATTCCAAGTCACACTCGGTATGATAGGGAAAAGTGAAACTTGTTTTACAGAAAGTTGAAAATTTCCTTGAACAAGTTTCCCTGCCCCTTGTAAATAAAGGAAGAATGGATTTGCATGATTGTAGATATTATACACCGAAAAGTTCCAATTACTTCTAAAACGTTTTTTAACTTCGATATAATCGTCTAATTCATGACTATATACTTTTTTAGTCGCTTTATCGAAACGAGTAGCGCTTAAATCTAATCGATGATAGGAAGGCATACGCGTAGAGTTTCTAGAATTATAATCAAATAATAAATTTTGGTCATGAAGATACCAAGAGGAGGGGAGTGTTAAAGTATTTCCAGTAGCATAAACAAATACAGCTCCAAAGGTCCAACGATCATTTAATTCATAAGAACCTACAATTGAAAGATCATGTCTTCGGTCGTATTTAGCAGGAAAAGGGGTTGCTTGAATATCTGGGAAGTATCGTTCTGTTTTTGCTAAGGTATATCCAATCCATCCGGTAAATTTGCCTACATTTTTTCGAATGAAAAACTCAATCCCATAACTTTTACCAGTTCCAAACACTAATAAATTATCAATGTTATCCGTGAAATTATCTTGGGGAAGTACGCCAGGTTTATACTCGATTAAGTTTTTCATTCCTTTGTAATAAGTCTCTACAGATAGTTCAACTTTTTCCTGCATTATATTTTTATAATACCCTAATGAAACTTGACATCCTTGTTGTGGTTTTGCTAGATCAGTACTCGGAAGCCAAATATCAGTTGGTAATGATAAAGTACTTAAAGAAGTTAAATGTATGTATTGATAGTTGTAAGCATATCCAAATTTTATAGAACTTTTATCCCTAAACAAATAGCGCGCTGTTACTCTTGGTTCAAATCCACCATAGGTTTTTATGGGTTTACTATTCGAATAATCAATGATCGAAGCTTGGTTGGGTAGTGTATTATGTAAATGACGTGTAAATGGACCTACAAATTGATAGGTAGAATATCTTAAACCAACATTCACTTTTAATTTTTCAGAAATTTCGTATTCATCATTTATAAAAAAAGCAGCTTCATGACTTCTTAATTTTTGAGGCGATTGAATGTTGAAAGGTGTAGCTCCTTGCTCTACCGATAAACTTGAAGGTAAAAATGTATGAAAAATATAATCAAAGCCATATTTGATTTTGTGTTTTTGATATTTCGAAGAGGTGAATTCAATTTTTTCTCCCAAATCATGAATCTCTGAATTCAAAGCAATCGAAAAAACATCTTGATTTGAGCCAAAACCAAATGTATAATTTGTAGTATAACTTGTAGTATTCATAACAAGTTTTTCAGAAAACTGATGATTCCAACGTAAGGCAGCTAATTTATTTCCCCAGGGAATTTCCACATTGAAACCTTCAGTCTTATTGCTATATGTAAATTTATCGACACCCATGTAAGAGCTGAAAAACAATTTGTCCTTTTTACCTAAGGTGTAATTTGCTTTAAAGTTTAAGTCGTAAAAAAAGTAGGCAGAACCATTAAACGGTGATGTAGAACTTATAAACGGTTTCATGAGTACATCAATGTATGTTCTACGTCCGGCAATCATAAATGCGCCTTTTCCTTTGTTGATTGGACCATCTATTGTTAATCGGGAAGAGATTAATCCGATTCCACCCTTTACATTGATTTTTTGTTGATCTCCATCGTTTGTTTTAATTTCTAAGACCGATGACATTCTCCCTCCATAATTTGCGGGCATGCCACCCTTGATTAAATTACCACTTTTTACAGCGTCGGAATTAAAGACAGAGAAAAATCCAAAGAGGTGAGAAGCATTGTAAACAGGGACTTCATCCACTAACACTAAGTTTTGATCAGGACCACCACCACGTACATAAAATCCTTGTCCACCTTCACTTACAGAAGAAACACCAGGTAGTAATTGAATTGTTTTCAGAATATCTACTTCCCCCATGAAGGCAGGAAGAGTTTTAATTTTTTTCATTTCCAATTCGATTTGTCCCATAGTTGGGTCATTGACCTGACTTTTCTTTTTTACATGGATTTCAGCTGTAGCTAATTCTTTTAAATTTACTTCTAATTCGATTTCTAAATTTTTATTTTCTCTTAATGAGATAATTTTAGATAGTGGTTTGTAACCTAAACATTTAATGTCTAATTGATAAGTACCTGGAATTAATGAAAAGAAAAAATAACCACTAGAATCAGTGATTTCAATTGTTTTTGATGATGTTATTTGAAGTTTAACATTTGGTAGAGTAGTTCCAGTTTCTTTGTCTTGAACCGTACCTGATAATGTGAAGTTTGTTTGAGCAAACGAAATAACAGGTGTAATAAAGCTTAAAAGCAATACAATAAAGAGTTGTTTACACCTGTTTTTTTGCATTTATCGAGAACCGAAAATTGTGCTACCAACTCTTACCATTGTACTTCCTTCTTCCATGGCAATTTGATAATCACTACTCATTCCCATGGATAGTTCTTTAAAATCTGGATTGAATTTAAAATAATGACTTTTAATGAGTTGGAAGTAATTATGTAAGGTTTGAAATTCTTCGTGAATGAGTTGTGTATCTTCTGTAAATGAAGCCATTCCCATGACACCATGAATGTTAATATGTTGAAGTTCTATAAACTCATTAGATTCCAACATTTCTTGTGCTTCTTCAAATGAAAACCCAAATTTTGTTTCTTCTTGTGCGATATGAAATTGTAAAAGACAAGGGATAATTCGCTTGTTTTTAGTTGCTTCTTTGTTTATTTCTTTCAATAATTTAAAACTATCGACACCGTGAATTAGATGTACAAAAGGAGCAATGTATTTTACTTTATTCGTTTGAAGGTGACCAATTAAATGCCATTGAATGTCTTTTGGCAGCACCTCGTATTTATCCACAAGTTCTTGTACTTTGTTTTCTCCAAAGGCACGTTGTCCAGCGTCATACAAAGTTTGGATATCAGATGCATGTTTTGTTTTAGAGACCGCAATTAGTTCAACACCTTCTACTAATGTTTTTTTTACTTGAAATAAATTGTCCTTGATCATTTTTATATTTCATAAATTGTTAAACCACTGCGTAATTTTGGTTCCACCCAAGTAGATTTAGGAGGCATGATTAATTGATTGTCAGCAACTTTTTTCACCTGATCCATAGTTACAGGGTAGAGTACAAATCCGACTTTCGCTTTTCCTTGTGCGATTGGTGTTGTTATTGCGTCTAAACCTACATTTCCTGGGATAAATTGGATTGCTGCACTCGTTTTTAAATCTTCAATTCCCAATATCGGTGTTAAGATTGTTTGTGTTAAAATTTCAGGATCCAAACAAGCCACAGGGTCGGTAGTATTCAATAATTCAGGTTTACAAATCAACAGGTACCAAGACCCACTTAAGTTCATCGTAATATGATGTTCTTGTTCTGGTTTACATGCTTGTTCTAAGTGTGTTACTATGAATTTTTCTTTTAATTTTTCTAAGAATGCATGTTCGCTCAAGCCATTTAAGTTGTCTACTAAGCGATTGAATTCACGGATATTTAATCGCTTTTCGTCCATGAAAAAGGCAAGAAAATAATCACTGGAAGCAGTTTTTACACCCGCTGCATTACGACGAGCTGAAAGACCAGCACTTGAAGCACTTCTGTGGTGACCATCAGCAATGTAACTAGCTTCGATTTTGGCGAATTCAGCTTTAACTAAAACTTCTTCATCATGCGTTAAAATCCACAATTCGTGTTTCGTGCGATCTGTGGTTGAAAATTCGTATTCAGGTCGTTGGCTGGTAATGGAACTGTATATACCCTCTAATATTTCATTGCTTGGATACGAAAGTAAAACCGGTTCAGCGTTATAACCTACAACATCTAAATAATCGGTAAACATTGCTTCACGTGTTGTAAGTGTTGCTTCGTGTTTTTTAATTTTATCTTGTTGGTATTCTTCCACACTTGCTCCTCCTATAATACCGAGGAATTCATGGGTAGGGGTAGATTGTTTATACAGATATAGATGTGGTTCAACATCTTGAAAAACAATACCTTCTTCAATAAACTCATGGTATTTGCTTCTCACTAATTCAAAACGTTCTTTCGAGTTTGGGTTTGTTTGTGGTATTTGTTTATCAAATTCTGGATGAATAATGCGAATAAACGAATACGGATTTGATTCAAGTTTTGCTTTTAAAACAGATTTAGAATACGTTGATACTGGTCTAGTTACAACTAAGTGAGCTTTGTCTCTACTCGGTCTAATTGCACGAAAGGAATGAAGTGTTGCCATACATTAATCTTGTGTTACGAAAGTAAGAAAAAAGATTGGAAAATGATAAATAGTATTCTTGTAAGCAACCTATTTGTTATTAAATTTACTAATTCTTTAAATAAACTATGAATCCTAATAATATCCTTAAAATTTCACCAGATCTTAAAGCCAAACTTGCTGAGTTAGGTTTTGAGAAAACCTTCGAAGAAAACGAAGTTATTTTACGTGAGAGTTCTTACATTAAAGCTATTCCAATTGTACTGAGTGGAAGTATTCGTGTGATGCGTACCGAAGAGGATGGTCGCGAAATCTTACTGTATTATATCAAAGCGGGTGAAAGTTGTATCATGTCTTTTCTTGGTGGAATTCATGATGACACGAGTAAAATCAATGCGGTTGCTGAAGAAAAGACAGAATTGTTATTGATTCCGATTGATAAAATATCCTTGCTTGTTAAAGATTTCCCTGAATGGTTAGATTACATTTTTAAATTGTATCATAAACGATTTGAAGAGTTATTGGATGTTGTGGATGCAATTGCTTTCAAAAAATTAGACGAACGTATTTTAGATTTTGTTAAAAATAAAGCAAAACTTTCCAATTCTAAGGTGATTAATCTTACGCATGAACAAATTGCTAATGAATTAGGTTCTGTGCGAGTAGTTGTTTCTCGCTTATTGAAACAGCTTGAATTAGAGGGAGTTGTTGAATTAGGGAGAAATAAAATTACCTTGTGTAACTAAGGTTACTGAACTTTGTGTTTTTAGTCTGCACCTTTGTGATATAAATTAATACATAGGTTATGAAAAATATGGGTAAAGCAGACAAAATTATTCGATTACTGATAGCAGTAGTTGTCACTATTTTGTTTTTAAATCAAGTGATTACAGGTGTCCTTGGGATTGTATTGGTAGTGCTAGCAGGAGTTTTTGTCTTAACAAGTTTAATAGGCACTTGTCCGTTGTACTTACCATTTAAAATTAATACGAATCGAAAAAAATAATTAAATTATGGAAATTAAAACATTATTGAAAGAAAACAAAGGGACAATCGTTGACGTAAGATCGATTGATGAATATAGAGGTGGTCACGTTGTAGGGTCGTTAAATATTCCGTTACAAGAAATTCCAGAAAGAGTAGAGGAGTTAAAAGCTCTAGAACAACCATTAATTTTATGCTGTGCATCTGGAAATCGTAGTGGACAAGCAGAACGTTATTTATCTCAATTGGGGTTGACTTGCTACAATGGGGGTAGTTGGTTGGATGTTAATTTTCATAAATCAAATTAATCAACATGTTGAAAGCAATTAAAAACGCATTAGGATTAGGTCCTAAATTGGATTACAAACAAGCGTTGAAAAATGGAGCAATTATAATAGATGTTCGTTCTAAAGGTGAATATGCTGGTGGACACATTCCTGGTTCTATTAACATTCCTGTAGAAAGTTTGATTGGTAATCTGAATAAATTGAATAATAAAAATCAGACGATTATCACTTGTTGTGCTTCTGGAATGCGAAGTGGTTCAGCAAAAATGATGTTGAAGGGGAAAGGATATACCGATGTTCACAATGGAGGTTCTTGGTTTTCATTAGGTAAAAAAATCATGTAATTATGTTGAAAATAGTTGGAACATTTTTTTTAACGGTTTTTTTATTAGTAAGTTGTTCGATAGGTCAAGGTTCGTCTAAAACGGATTTAAGTCCTGTTGAATTCTCAAAACAATTAAATGAAACTGAAAATCCGACAATTCTTGATGTTAGAACTCCTGGAGAATTTTCGGAAGGACATATCCAAAATGCATTAAACATCGATTGGAATGGATCTAGTTTTGATGCTCAAGTTTCTAAATTAGATAAGAAAACGACATTGTTTGTTTATTGTTTGAGTGGAGGGCGTAGTACTTCAGCTGCAAGTCATTTGAGAAGTTTAGGTTTTACCAATGTTATGGAATTAGATGGCGGAATAATGGGTTGGAGAAGTGCTGGTTTACCTGAAACAACAGATTTGAAAGTGATTAAAAATAAAGGTATGACCACTTCTGATTTTGAAAAATTGCTTCAAACAGAGAAAGTTGTGTTAGTCGATTTCTACGCTGAATGGTGTGGACCATGTAAAAAAATGAAACCATCCATTGAAGCCATCGAACGTGAAATGACAAATGTAAAAGTAATTCGTATTGATGTTGATAAACATGCTGATTTGGTGAACTCGTTTGGAATTCAAGAGATTCCTATTTTACGTGTATATAAACAAGAGGTGATAGTGTGGGAACAAAAAGGATTTGTCGAAAAAGAAGTAATTTTAAAAAGTTTAAAATGATTTATATCACGATTTTTGATACAATTTATTTTTTTTAGATAATTTATTTTTAGAAGGTTAAGTTTTAATTCATCAATATTTGACAGGTGAGTTGTATTTTGAATTAGAATCAAAATAAAAGTTTTAGAATCAAAAATGTACATTGAGTTACGAAATCGATTTGTTAATTTAAAGTTTTTACCTATATTTGCATCCGTCTAAAGTAGACATACATAAGAATCATTAAATAATATTGGAATGTATTTAGCACCAGAAAAGAAAACAGAGATCTTCGCAAAATACGCGGGGTCTGAAACAAACACAGGATCTGCAGAAGGTCAAATCGCTTTATTTTCTTACAGAATCTCTCATTTAACAGAGCACTTGAAGAAAAATAGAAAAGATTATGGAACACAACGTTCTTTGCAATTATTAGTTGGTAAAAGAAGAAGTCTTTTGGATTACTTAAAAAAGAAAGAAATTTCTCGTTACCGTGCTATCGTGAAAGAATTAGGATTACGTCGTTAATAACAAGTTATCTTTATAAAGAAAAGGCATTTGAACTATCAAATGCCTTTTTTTATGGAAAAAATGTCGTAAATTCGTTACGCAAATTAAATTGTAAATTAAACAAGTATGAATATAGTTAAAAAGTCCATCACTATTGGAGGGAAAAGTATCTCCATCGAGACAGGAAAATTGGCGAAACAAGCTGATGGCTCCGTAGTGTTACAAATGGGCGAAACTGTTATGTTAGCAACTGTTGTTGCAGCACCTACAGCAAAAGATGGAGTAGATTTTTTACCGTTAACGGTAGATTATAAAGAAAAATTCGCTGCGGCTGGTAAAATCCCTGGTGGATTCTTCCGTAGAGAAGCACGTCCTTCAGATGGAGAAGTATTAATCATGCGTTTAGTGGATCGTGCATTACGTCCGTTGTTCCCAGATGATTATCACGCTGAAGTTCAGTTGATGATTCAGTTGTTGTCTTATGATGGAGAACACCAACCAGATGCATTGTGTGGTTTAGCTGCTTCTGCTGCTATCGCTGTTTCTGATATTCCTTTCAACGGACCAATGTCTGAAGTTAGAGTAGGTAGAGTGAACGGTGAATACGTGATCAATCCTACGGTTTCTGAAATGAAAAATTCTGATATCGATATCATGATCGCTGGTACAGTGAAAGATATCGTGATGTTAGAAGGTGAAATGAAAGAAATTTCTGAATTGGAAATGGTGGATATCATCAAATTGGCTCACCAAGCTATTATTGAACAGTGTAACTTCCAATTAGAATTAGCAAAATTAATTCCAGTTGCTGCAGTTAAAAGAGAATATAATCACGAAACACATAACGAAGAAGTTAAGAAAAACGTATTCGATTTCTGTTTTGAGAAATGTAAAGATGTTGCACGTCAAGGTTTAGCTTCTAAAGTGAAAAGAACAGAATTGTTCGACGCTGTTAAAGCTGAATTCAAAGCACAATATACAGAAGAACAATTAGCTGAAATCAATGGTTTTATTTCTGTTTACTTCTCTGAAGTGAAGAAAAAAGCGGTTAGAACGGTAATGGTAGAAGAAGGAAAACGTCTAGATGGACGTAAATTCGACGAAATTCGTCCAATCTGGGCGGAAGTGGATTACTTACCAATTGTTCACGGTTCTGCTGTATTTACACGTGGAGAAACGCAATCATTGACTACACTTACTTTAGGTGGTAAAATGGATGAGCAATTGTTAGACGGAGTAACTTTCCGTGGAACTGAAAAATTCATGTTGCACTATAACTTCCCTCCATTCTCTACTGGGGAAGCAAAACCATTACGTGGTACTTCTAGAAGAGAGGTTGGACATGGTAACTTAGCGTTAAGAGCATTGAAAAATGTATTACCTGATGATAATCCATATACAATTCGTTTAGTTTCTGAGATTTTAGAATCCAATGGTTCTTCTTCCATGGCAACTGTTTGTGCTGGTACTTTAGCATTAATGGATGGTGGTGTACAAATCAAAGCGCCAGTTTCTGGTATCGCAATGGGATTAGTTGCTGAAGGTGGTAAATTCGTAGTTCTTTCCGATATCTTAGGAGATGAAGATCATTTAGGAGATATGGACTTCAAAGTTACGGGTACAGCTGCTGGTATTACTGCATGTCAAATGGATATCAAAGTAGATGGTTTACCATATGAAGTGTTGATTCAAGCGTTAGAACAAGCTCGCGCAGGTCGTCTACATATCTTAGATAAAATCATAGAAACAATTGCTGTTCCAAATCCTGAATTGAAACCACAAACTCCAAGAATTGAAGCGTTCAACGTTCCAAATGAAGTAATTGGTGCAATCATCGGACCTGGAGGTAAAATTATTCAAGCATTACAAAAAGAAACAAATACAGTAATTACAATCGAAGAAATCGAAGGTGGTGAAGGTCGTGTTCAAGTAATGTCTAATAATGGAGACGATATGAAAGCTGCAGTGACGAAAATTCGTCAAATTGCATTTCCTCCAATTGTAGAAGAAGGTGCTGAATACGAAGGAAAAATCAAATCATTACAAGCATACGGTTGTTTCGTAGAAATTCTACCTGGAACAGACGGATTAATTCATATCTCTGAGTTTAACTGGGAGAAAATCGCTAAAATGGAAGATGTTTGTAAAGAAGGGGATATCGTTCGTTTTAAAGTAATGGGTAAAGACTTGAAAACGAAGAAATGGAAACTTTCTCGTAAAGTATTACTTCCAAAACCAGAAAGAAAAGAAGAAGAAGTAACTTCAGAATCGAAAGAAGCTTAGTTCTATTCTGTACTAATTTTAAGAGGCTGTTCCAAAAGAATAGCCTCTTTTTTTGCTTAAATAATGAGAAAAAAATCGTTTGATAATCAGTGTTTCAAGTTTATTTCTTTAGTTTAGTCCTGAATCTATACCCAGCAACTAAACGGATGTTTAAATACGTTTGGGTATATTTTAATGATGTAAACTCAATTGATTTGTTGTCAAAATCTGTATGTAACATTAAAAACCAGCTAGGTGTTTGATATCCTCCCATGAATCTAATATCAAATCGAGGGGCTAAACCGACAAAATATCTATTTGATTGATTAGAATGATAACTCTTTTCCTGTATAACTGCTCCATAACCACCTAATGCACTAAAATTCCAATTATCTTTTACATAAGCATATGCTATGCCAGGTACTAAACCGATATCAAAAGCACGAATCACTGTAGAACTTGTTTTTGAATTAGTTGGATCGATGAGATAGAATGGTAAAATAGTGGATTCGTTATTATTTATTCCAAAGGAATTGAGTGTACTTTTTACATACCAGGTAAAAGTAGATTTATTAAAAATAGCTGTTTTTCCTCTTAATGCAGACATTGAAAAATTCTTTTTGTGAAAATACCACATATTAATAGAGAAACTTTTAGATACTAAACTACTTTCAATATCATTAGGAGTGTCATTATTAGATTTCGAAGGATTAAATTGAATAGCATCGAGTAATGCGAATCCGCGATATCGATAAAAATCTACATCAAAAAACATTTTTTTATAGGTAAAATCAAATCCTAAATGAAAATATTTAGATGGTCCGTAATCTTTTGTTGGTTTGACGGAACCGGGCAATTGAATGTTAAACCTCAAAGAAAACCAACGGTAATGACATCCAATTCCGTAAAAATCATGAATATTATTTCTGAATTTTGCCTTAATTGGAATTTTATTTTGATCTGTTTCAATATTGAGTGGAGCTGTATTAAATCCTAAGTCATTAAATAAAATGAAATTATTTTTAAAATTTGTAGTGGATGAAGAATCTATTTGACCAAATGTAATAAAGGAAAAAGTAATAAATAATATGCTTATAACTAATGTTTTGTAGTTTTTAATAGTTGTTTTATTTGAGCGCATTTTAATGTAATTCTGAGCGAAAGAAAAATGTTAATTTAAGTTGTAAAAGTAATCTTTGTAAATGAATTTTTGATACTGTATATTTATTAAATTTGTAGGTATACGTATTGAACATTCATGTTAATTAAACAGATTTTATTTCTTCTTTCATTGTTATTTATTAACAATTTGTTGGTGTCTCAAATAACTATTCCTCAATATATTAAGTCTGAAATTAGAATTAATCACAATGGAAAAGATACAAGTAGTTCCAATAATGATACAGTTATAGTAAAGATTTGTTTTGGGGATTCAGTGATTGTTTCTCCTAAGTTTACACTTGTAGATTCCAAAATTGACACTAATAATTTAAAATATGAGTGGATAATAGGAGGTGTAGGATTTTATCAAAGTAAATCTTATAGTTTCAAACCAAAATATAGTAATGGTTATTATATCACGTTAAATGTTTATAAAGATACTACCATTAATGATGAATTTTTTTCATTCAAACTAGATTCAACAATATGTAAGATTCAAGTATCTTCAACTCCTCAATATAAGGCATTTAAATCAGTTCCAAATAATATATGCATGGATAAAGTTGTCGATGTTTATATGCCTAAAAAAGATGGAACGAATGAAACTGATCCTATTTATTTAGCTAAAGGTTTATATAGTATTGGTGGATTATATAAAGCGAATACTCCTATTCCTGATGGTATACCTGGTAATGTATTTGAATCAAATATTTTGATTGATGATTTTGGGAATAATGCCTATGTTAAATCTAGTGAAGATATAGCGCAAGTTTGTATGTCTTTAGAACATTCTTTTTTATCTGATATTGAAATTACGCTAACTTGCCCTTCAGGAAAAAAAGCGGTACTTATAAATGCATACAATGGTCCAGTTTCAAATTCCATACCTGGTGGGTTTGGAACTGGAAAAGTAGTAGGTTTAGGGAATGATTTAGATAATACTAATGACGTTGGTGTACACGGGGATCCACATATTCAATATTGTTTCTCAAGTAATAATTCAAATTTAGGTACAATGGGGGATGAGTATTGGGTTGAAAATTTTAAAACAAATATTGTTGGTAAGCCTATTATGAATTCAGATGGAATATATTTGCCTGAAGAAACTTTTAAAAAATTTATTGGATGTCCAATCAAAGGAAATTGGAAAATTTCGGTTTCTGACAACAATGGAGGTGATGATGGGTATATTTTTGATTGGGGGATAATGTTTAATTCGAAAGCATTCCCAAACATTGAAAATTATCAAAATAAATTATCAAAATCAGAATGGGTGGTGGATGTTAATGGAGCTATTACAAATAATTCTCAAGACACAACTTTCATTACACCTAAAATTCTCGGTGCAAACACCTATAAATACCATGTTGTAACTGATTATGGATGCACAGGAGTAGGATATGATACCACAATACATATAAATACTAAGTTGTGTTTAAATATACCTAATGTTATGAATTTGAGTTCAAAAGTCGGAAATAATATTTTTTATATTAATACTGGTGATGTTAAAGAATTTAAATGCGAAATTTATAATCGATGGGGAGTTATAATGAGTGTATTATCTGGTCAAAAAGATGGTTGGGATGGCAGAGATAAGTATGGAAGAATAGTGGATGAAGGTGTTTATTTTTATAAATTAAACATTACCTTTAATAACGGAAGTTCTGTTTTACAGGACGGAAATTTTCTTTTAATGCATTAATTGAATTTAAATTCTTGGATTATGAAAGGATCAAAAAAAATAATAGGTGTAAATGGTTTTGGTAGAATTGGAAGATATTTTACACGTTTAAGTTTGCAAAATTCATTGATAGATGTTGCTGTTGTGAATGATTTAGCCGATATAAAAACATTAGCACATTTATTTAAATATGATAGTGTTCATGGAGGCTTAAAACAAAATTTTACAATTGTAGAAAATGCATTACATTTCGAAAATGGAAAGATTATTTATTTTATACAAGAAAAAAATCCGTCAGATATACCGTGGGAAAAATATGGTGTAGAGTATGTTATTGAGTCAACAGGACTCTTTTTAACAAGAGAAAAAGCAAGTTTACATTTACAAAGACCAGGTGTTAAAAAAGTTGTTTTAAGCGCACCAGCAAATGATGAAGATATAAAAACGGTAGTGCTTGGAGTAAATAATGATATTCTAACAGATTCAGACACAATTATATCAAATGCGTCGTGCACGACAAATTCTGCCGCGCCAATGATAGAGGTAATTCGAAAATTTACTCATATTGAAAGCGCTTACATAACTACGATACATAGCTACACGACCGATCAACGTCTTCATGATTCACCACATAAGGATTTAAGGAGAGCTAGATCAGCTGCCTTGTCTATTGTTCCAACTTCAACCGGAGCAGCAAAAGCCTTGACGAAAATTTTCCCTGAGCTAGATGGTCATTTTGGTGGATGTGGTATGAGAGTACCTGTACCAGATGGTAGTTTGACTGATTTAACATTGATCGTTACAAACCCTCCAACAGTTGAGGAAATCAATGCAGCATTTAAAGAAGCTTCTGAAACTTATTTAAAAGATATTTTAACATATACAGAAGATCCAATTGTGTCTGTTGATATAGTTGGTAATTCTAGTAGTGTAATTTTTGACAGTGATTTAACTCACGTTATTGGAAATATGGTTAAGTTGGTTGGTTGGTACGATAATGAAGCTGGTTATTCAAATCGTTTAATCAATCTGTTAGAAATTCTATAATTCAAGTATATTAAATCTGAACTCCTAACTTAACAAACCTTAACAAGACTCAAAACTTATTTATCATTTTCTTCGTTAAATTTGTATTTCAAATTCAACTAGCTATGAAGACAAATTTTAAATTTTTAGGTTTAGGTTTACTAGGAGGGATGTTACCTCTAGGTTTATTTTTGTGTTTTAATAGTCCATCAACTTCACTTTCTGATGAAGTGTTGGATGGTAATCGCATGAATAATGCACAGTTTGCATCGTTTGGTTCAAACCCAATGATGACAGAAAATTTTGTGGATGCATCTGAAAGTACAATTAATTCTGTAGTACATGTAACTACTAAAGTTGTAAAAACATCAGTTCAACAAGATCCTTTCTTTGAGTTTTTCTATGGGCCTGGATCAGGAAATAAAGAATTTAAACAATATGGTTCTGGATCTGGATCTGGAGTTATTGTTTCATCGGAAGGATATATTGTAACAAATAATCATGTGATTGACAATGCCAGTGAGATTGAAGTTATTCTAAATGATAATTCAAAATATTCAGCTGTAGTAGTAGGTACCGATCCATCGACGGATGTCGCAATATTAAAAATTAATGCTCCAAATTTGAAACCTATTTCTTTCGGAAATAGTGATGATTTAAGAGTAGGCGAATGGGTGTTAGCTGTTGGAAATCCTTTTAATTTAACTTCTACGGTTACCGCAGGTATTGTAAGTGCAAAAGCTAGAAATATTAACATTCTTTCAGATCGAACAAATAACAATATTGTTCCTATTGAATCGTTTATTCAAACTGACGCTGCAGTAAACCCAGGTAACAGCGGTGGTGCTTTAGTAAATACAAAAGGTGAGTTGATTGGAATAAATTCGGCTATATCTTCTCCTACAGGGAGTTATTCTGGTTATTCTTTTGCTATTCCAATTAATTTGGTTCAAAAAGTAATGCGTGATTTAATTGATTTTGGAATCGTTCAACGTGCATTTTTAGGTGTTCAGATTTC
>CANCJF010000058.1 GCA_947378245.1 Bacteroidota bacterium | reverse complement strand
GTGCTACGACCAATACCATAGATGTAAGTCAATCCAATTACACCTCTTTTTTTCTTTGGTAAATCTATACCTGCTATACGTGCCATATACCTACTAAATTATCCTTGTCTTTGTTTAAGTTTAGGATTCTTTTTATTAATCACATAAACTCTACCTTTTCTCTTAACGATCTTGCAGTCTGCAGAACGTTTTTTTACTGAAGCTCTAACTTTCATTTTTTTCTTATTTAAGGAGTATTCCTATTTATATCTAAACGAGATACGTCCCTTTGATAAATCATAAGGTGACATCTCAACCTTTACTCTATCTCCTGGAAGAATCTTAATGTAAAACATTCTCATCTTTCCAGAAATATGTGCTGTGATTACGTGACCATTTTCTAACTCAACACGAAACATTGCGTTCGAAAGTGCTTCAATAATAACACCATCTTGTTCAATCGAAGTTTGCTTTGCCATAATTAATAAGATGATATTTCATTTGTTTGTCTTCCACGTACTCTAGAACCTTCCATTAAACCATCCATATGACGATTTAATAAATAAGTTTCAATTTGTTGAAGTGTATCCAAAACAACACCAACCATAATTAATAAAGAAGTTCCTCCGAAAAACATCTCAAAACCAGAAGTTATTCCAGCTCCATGAGCAATTGAAGGTAAAATAGCAATTAATGCTAAGAAAATTGAACCTGGTAACGTAATACGTGAAACCAATGTGTCAATATAGTCAGCAGTTTCATCACCAGGCTTAATGCCAGGAATAAAACCACCACTACGTTTCATATCATCCGCCATTTTACGAGGATTAATCATAATCGCAGTATAAAAGAATGTGAAAACAATAATCAATAATGCTAATAATCCATTATATGAAAAACCGTAAACATCCCCCAATGTACGTTGAATAAAATTTGTAGATCCCTCAGCACTAGCTTTTGAAAAAATCATTACCGGTATAGTCATAATCGCTTGCGCAAAAATGATTGGCATAACCCCACTTGCATTTACTTTAATAGGTAAATAACTACGAGCAGCTTCTGAATCAACTCCTCTTGAACCAACAATTCTTTTTGCTGTACTCATTGGAATTTTGCGAACACCTTGAACAATTAAAATTGTTCCTAAAACGATTAACATAAAAGCAACCAATTCTAAGACTATCATAATCAGATTATCCTTATTAAATCCAATTTCAGCAAATAAAGCTTGAGGAAAACGAGAAAGTATTCCAACAGTAATCAATAATGAAATACCATTACCAATACCTTTGTCAGTAATTCTTTCACCTAACCATACGGCAAACATTGAACCTGCAACCAATACGATTGTAGATTGAATCCACCACATAGATCCAGCATCCAAAGGTAAAGCACCTTTATTGCCAATCCACATTGTTAAATAAGTAGGAGCTTGTAATGCACAAATTATAATCGTAAGAATACGTGTATAATTATTAATTCTCTTTTTACCAGATTCTCCTTCATTTTGCATTTTTTGTACAGCAGGAACTGCCATACCTAACAATTGCATAATGATTGATGCACTAATATAAGGCATAATTCCAAGCGCCATAATAGATGCGTTTGAGAATCCACCTCCTGAAAATAGAGACAATAATGACTCTAAAGCATTTGAATCTCCTTTAGCATTAGCAGCTGCTAATGCATCATAGTTAACACCTGGTAAGATGATAAAAGAACCAACTCGATATACAAGAATTAGAGAAAGAGTTAATAAAATCCTCTTTCTCAATTCTTCTACTTTCCAGATATTTTTAATATTCTGTATAAACTTCTTCATTTTAATAAAATAAAGGCAAAGTTAATTAGATTTCTGAACAATTACCACCTTGTCCTTCGATTAATGCTTTTGCAGTATCGGAAAACTTATGAGCACTTACACTTATTTTAGATTTTAACTCTCCACGACCTAATACTTTTACTAAGTCATTACGAGAGATAAGACCATGTGTACGTAATACATCAGGAGTAATCTCAGTTACATTTTTACGTTCAATCAAAGATTGAATAATATCTAAATTAATAGCTTTATATTCTACTCTGTTTATATTTTTAAATCCAAATTTAGGAACACGTCTTTGAAGTGGCATCTGCCCACCTTCAAAACCAATTTTCGTACTATATCCAGATCTTGATTTTGCTCCTTTATGTCCACGTGTAGAAGTTCCACCATGCCCCGATCCTTGACCACGAGCAATACGTTTTGTCTTCTTAACAGAACCTTTTGCAGGAGTTAAATTATGTAAATTCATATCAATTCGATTTAAAGATTCTACTCAACAACTTCCAAAAGATGTTGTACTTTTTTAACCATACCTAATATCTGAGGTGTAGCTTCGTGTTCAATTACCTGATTCATTTTTTTTAATCCTAAAGCTTGCATAGTAGCTTTTTGAATAGCAGGGCGTTTAATCGAACTTCTTACTTGCTTAATTTTTATTGTAGCCATGATTGAAATATTAACCGTTAAACACTTTTTCCAAACTAATACCACGTTGTCTTGCAACAGTAACTGCATCTCTCATTTGAGATAATGCATCCATAGTCGCTTTAATAACGTTATGAGGATTTGATGAACCTTGAGATTTAGCAAGTACATTGTGTACTCCTACACTCTCTAAAACTGCACGCATAGCACCACCTGCGATAACCCCTGTACCAGGAGTAGCTGGTTTAAGTAGAACCTGTGCTCCACCGAATTTACCTTTTTGTGCATGAGGAACTGTTCCTTTTAAAATTGGAACACGTATCAAATTCTTTTTAGCATCGTCAATACCTTTAGTAATAGCTTCAGTAACCTCTTTAGCTTTTCCTAATCCATGACCAACGATTCCGTTTTCGTCACCTACTACAACAATAGCAGAAAAACTAAAAGTACGTCCACCTTTAGTAACCTTAGTTACACGGTTAACAGCAACTAATTTGTCTTTCAACTCAGTTTCTGTAGATTTTACTCTATTTAAATTTAATGTCGCCATCGTTTAAAATTTAAGTCCGCCTTCTCTTGCAGAGTCAGCTAATGATTTAACTCTTCCATGATACAAATAACCATTTCTATCAAAAACTACTTTTTCGATACCAGCTTTAATTGCCTTTTCAGCAACTTCTTTACCAACTAATGCAGCTTGATCAACTTTCGTTAATTTTTCCGCAGCAGTGTTTTTGTAAGAGCTAGATGCAACTAATGTAACACCTTTTGTATCGTCAATCAATTGAGCGTAAATCTGCTTATTAGAGCGGAATACAGTCAAACGAGGCAATTGAGCAGTACCAGAAACTTTTTTTCTGATTCTTCTTTTAATCTTAGCTCTTCTATTTATTTTACTAAATGCCATGATATTTTAAATTATTTTTTACCTGCAGCTTTACCAGCCTTTCTTCTAATTATTTCACCAACAAATTTGATACCTTTTCCTTTATAAGGTTCTGGTTTACGTAGGGAACGAATTTTGGCAGCAACCTGACCCACTAATTGTTTGTCGTGAGATTCTAGAGTTACAACTGGAGCTTTACCCTTAAGGGTTTCTGCAGATACCTTAATTTCAGAAGGAACTTCCAAAATAATAGCGTGAGAATAACCTAATGACAACTCTAAAGTTTGACCTGTAGCAGTTGCACGGTACCCTACACCGATTACTTCCATTTCCTTCTTGTACCCTTCCGAAACACCAGTAATCATATTATTTACTAAAGCACGGTATAAACCATGTTTAGCTCTATGATTTGGAGCATCTGATTCGCGGTTAAAAGTGATTACATTGTCCTCAATAGTAACAGTAACACAAGAATCAATTTCTTGTGTCAAAATACCTTTAGAACCTTTAACAGAAACAACGTTTCCATTTAGTTTTACTTCTACTCCACTCGGGATCGTAATTGGATTTTTACCTATCCTTGACATTTTACTAATTAAATTTAATTAATATACATAGCAGAGAACTTCTCCACCAACATTGTTTTTTCTAGCTTCTTTATCAGTAATTACACCTTTAGAAGTAGAAACGATTGCAATACCTAACCCGTTTAAAACGCGTGGCATTTCAGCAGAACCACTATACTTTCTTAATCCTGGACGTGATGCACGAACAAGTTTAGTGATAGCTGGAACTTTCGTAGACTGATTGTATTTTAGTGCAATTTTAATTACACCTTGTTTCTCGTCATCTTCGAATTTAAAGTTTGTAATGTAACCTTGATCGAAAAGGATTTGAGTCATAGCTCTTTTTACATTAGAGCCAGGAATCTCAACCATTTTCAAATTAGCACTACTCGCATTTCTAATTCGAGTCAAGAAATCTGCAATAGGATCTGTATTCATTTTTTACCTAATTAAGATTTTACCAACTTGATTTTTTAATTCCAGGGATTTTACCTGCAAGTGCCATCTCACGGAATGTTACCCTTGAGATACCAAACTGGCGCATATAACCTCTAGGACGTCCAGTCAAACCACAACGGTTATGTAAACGTACTTTAGCACCATTAGCTGGCAATTTTTGAATTGCTAACATAGCATCCCATTTTGCATTCTGAACAGTTTCATCTGTACTAGAAGACTTAATAATAGTAGTCAAAGCTGCTCTTTTAGATACATCTCTAGCTACCATTCTTTCTCTTTTGCGCTCACGCGCTTTCATTGATTCCTTAGCCATTTTACTTATTTTTTAATAAATGGAAAACCAAAAGCATCTAATAAAGCTTTTCCTTCTTCGTCACTATCTGCCGTTGTAACAAAGGTAATATCCATACCCATCATACGACTTACTTTGTCGATATCAATTTCAGGGAAAATGATATGTTCTTTAATACCTAAGTTATAATTTCCTCTTCCATCAAAACCTTTAGGATTAATTCCTCTAAAGTCTCTTGTACGAGGTAAAGCAACAGAGATAAAACGATCTAAGAAATCGAACATTTTATCACCACGTAAAGTAACTTTTGTACCAACTGGCATTCCTTTACGTAATTTAAAATTAGAGATATCTTTCTTTGAGATTGTAGCAACTGCTTTTTGACCAGCAATTCTAGACAATTCTGCAACAGCATTATCTACTAATTTTTTATCAGCAACTGCATCACCAACTCCTTGGCTTAATACAATCTTTGATAATTTAGGCACACGCATAACGGTTTTGTACCCAAATTTTTCAGTAAGAGCAGGAATAATTTCCTGTGCATACTTTTCCTTTAGTCTCGGTGTATAACTCATTACTTAATTTCCTCCCCTGACTTTTTAGAATGACGAACTAATTTACCTGCTTTGTTCTCTTTACGTGTTACTCTTGAAGCAACACCATTATGAACAACCATAAGATTGGAAATATGTATTCCACTCTCTTTTTCAACAATGCCCCCTTGAGGATTTGAAGCACTTGGTTTAGCATGACGCTTAACCATATTCAAACCTTCTACTGCAGCACGGCTTTTCTTTTTGTCGATTACAAGAATTTTCCCTTCTTGTCCACGAGAGTCACCGCTAAGTACCTTAACTGTGTCTCCAACTTTAATGTGTAATTTCTTTTGCATAACTTCCACAATTTTAAAGTACTTCAGGAGCAAGTGATACAATTTTCATAAAATTGTTTTCACGAAGCTCACGTGCTACTGGTCCGAAAATACGAGTACCTCTCATTTCTCCTGCTTGGTTAAGAATAACCACAGCATTGTCGTCAAAACGAATGTAGGAGCCATCAGCTCTACGTACTTCTTTTTTTGTTCTTACTATAACTGCCTTGGCTACCTGACCTTTTTTTACGGCACCAGAGGGCGTTGCGCTCTTTACAGCAACTACGATTTTATCTCCAACTGAAGCATAACGACGCTTAGTACCGCCTAAAACGCGAATACATAATACCTCTTTTGCTCCCGAGTTATCGGCTACTGAAAGTCTTGATTCCTGTTGTATCATTATTAATGATTATTTAGCTCTTTCAACAATATCTACTAATCTCCAATTCTTGTTCTTTGACAAGGGTCTTGTTTCCATGATTCTAACTGTATCGCCTTCGTTACAATCATTGTTCTCATCATGAGCCACAAATTTAGTAGTTTTTTTTACGAACTTACCATACTTTGGGTGTTTTACTTTTCTTTCTACAGAAACAACGATAGATTTTTCCATCTTATCGCTAGTAACAACACCTACTCTTTCTTTTCTTAAATTACGCTTTTCTTCCATTACTAAGCAAATTTCAAATTAAACAAGCCTAAGCTTGAATTAAACGTTTACCCAATTCTGTTTTCAGACGCGCAACAGTTCTTCTTGTTGCACGGATTTGTAACGGATTTTCTATTGGAGTAACTGTATGAGATACTTTCATCTTCATTAATTTCTCTTCTAGAGTCTCGATACGACCTCTTAAGTCTGCATCTGATAACTTGGTGATTTCTTGTTGTTTCATATCTTAATTATTTACCAGGTACAACATAATCATTACGAACTATAAACTTACATTTTACTGGAAGTTTTTGTGCAGCTAAGCGCAATGCTTCTTTTGCAGTTTCGTAAGGTACACCGTCTGCTTCAAATAAGATACGTCCTGGTTTAACAACTGCTACCCAGTGACTTGGTGCTCCTTTACCTTTACCCATCCTTACCTCTGCAGGCTTAGAAGTTACAGGTTTATCAGGGAAGATTCTAATCCAAACCTGACCCTCTCTTTTCATGTAACGAGTTACAGCGATACGAGAAGCTTCAATTTGTCTAGAAGTTATCCATGCAGGTTCCAATGTTTTAAGTCCAAAAGATCCAAAAGCGATAGTGCTACCTCTTTGAGCTTCACCACGATTTCTTCCTTTTTGTACTCTCCTAAATTTGGTTCTTTTTGGTTGTAACATCTTTAATAATGTATTAAATCAATTATTTTTTCTTTCTTTTTGGAGCAGCCTTACGGTTGTTTGGAGCTTGTGATGTTGCACCACCTTTTGAACCTGCAGCTGACATTCCGATATTTGGAGATAAATCTCTTTTACCAAAAACTTCACCTTTACAGATCCAAACTTTAATTCCAATACGTCCATAAGTCGTATGCGCCTCGCTAACAGAGTAATCAATATCAGCTCTGAACGTATGTAACGGAGTACGTCCATCTTTGTACATCTCGTTACGTGCCATTTCAGCACCATTAAGACGACCAGATATTTTAACTTTGATACCTTCAGCACCCATTCTCATCGTTGAACCAATAGCCATCTTGATTGCACGACGGAAAGAGATACGAGCTTCGATTTGACGAGCAATTCCATCAGCTACTAAACGAGCATCCAATTCTGGACGTTTAACCTCGAAAATGTTGATTTGAATTTCTTTTTTTGTCAATTTTTTTAACTCTTCTTTAAGCTTATCTACTTCTTGACCACCTTTACCAATAATTACACCTGGACGTGCAGTATTAATAGTAACAGTAACAAGTTTCAAAGTTCTCTCAATGATAATTTTAGAAAGACTAGCTCTTGATAAACGTGTAAACAAATATTTACGGATTTTATCGTCTTCAACAATTTTATCCTTATAGTCGTTTCCACCATACCAATTAGATTCCCATCCGTGGATGAAACCTAATCTATTTCCAATTGGATTTGTTTTTTGTCCCATGTTCTATTACTTATTTAGCACCATCAACAATGATGGTAACGTGGTTCGATCTTTTTCTAATTCTATGAGCTCTACCTTGAGGAGCAGTTTGAATACGTTTCATCATAGCAGCACTATCCACTTGAATAGAAGATACAACTAATTTTTCGTCTTCAATACTTTTTCCTTCATTTTTTTGTTCCCAGTTAGCAATTGCAGAACGCAATAACTTCTCAAGACTTTTAGAAGCAAATTTAGAATTATGTTGCAATATATTTAGAGCTTTATTTACATCAACTCCCCTTACAAGATCTGCAACTAATCTCATCTTTCTTGGAGCAATCGGAGAAGCTTTCAAACTTGCAATTGCAGTTGTAGCTTTCTCTTCTTTTAATTTCTCAGCTCTTATTCTTTTTCTAGCGCCCATGTCACTACTAATTTTAAAAACTATCTTTTCTTATTTTTCTTATCAGCACCATGTCCACGGAAGTTACGCGTTGGAGAAAATTCTCCTAACTTGTGTCCTACCATGTTTTCTGTTGCGAAAACAGGAATAAACTTATTCCCATTGTGTACAGCTATAGTTAACCCGACAAAGTCTGGGGTAATTGTAGAAGCTCTTGACCAAGTCTTGATCACTGCTTTGCTGTTTGAAGCTTGTGCTTCTTCCACTCGTTTAAACAATTTATAATGTACGAATGGTGGTTTTTTCAACGATCTACTCATAACTTGTTATTTCTTACTTTTCGAGATGATATATTTATCAGAATATTTGGTTTTAGAACGTGTTTTGAATCCTTTAGCAAGAACACCGTTACGAGATCTAGGGTGACCTCCAGAATTTCTTCCTTCACCACCTCCCATTGGGTGATCCACTGGATTCATTACAACACCACGAACACGTGGTCTTCTACCTAACCATCTTGAACGTCCAGCTTTACCTGAAACAACTAAGCTATGCTCAGAATTTGAAACAGAACCAATAGTAGCTAAGCAAGTAGTCAAAATCATTCTAGTTTCACCAGAAGGAAGTTTAATAATTGCAAAACGACCATCACGAGCGTTCAACTGTGCATATGTACCAGCTCCACGAGCAATAGCACCACCTTTACCTGGTTGTAATTCGATGTTATGGATAACTGTTCCAAGAGGAACATCAGCCAAGAACATTGCATTACCAACGTTAGGTGTAGCATTTTTACCAGCAACAACAGTATCACCAACTTTCAATCCTTCAGGTGCGATAATATATCGTTTTTCACCATCAGCATAGAACAACAAAGCTATACGAGCTGTACGATTCGGATCGTACTCAATAGTTTTGACAGTTGCAGGGATATCCTGTTTGTCTCTTTTAAAATCAATGATACGGTATTTTTGTTTATGACCACCTCCAATGTATCTCATGGTCATTCTACCGTCATTGTTACGACCACCAGTTTTACTCTTTTTCGTTACTAATGACTTTTCTGGTACATTAGTAGTTACTTCAGTGTAAGTACTGTTGATCTTGTGTCTTTGCCCTGGAGTTGTAGGCTTGAATTTTTTAAGACCCATTTCTTTTTGTTAAATGTTATTATACAAATCAATCGTCTCTCCATCTGCAACAGTAATAATTGCCTTTTTCCAAGGGTTGTTAGGTTGCACAACGATACCTTTGTTAGTTTGCTTAACAGAGGATTTACCACCGCCATAGGTTTGTGTACGAACTTCAGTTACGTGAACTCCATACATTTTTTCGACAGCTTTTTTTATTTCAATTTTGTTAGCACTTTTTTCTACTTCAAAAGAGAAACGGTTACGAGTTTCCATCGCAAGCGTTGCTTTTTCTGTAATAAGTGGCTTTCTAATAATTCTATTCATCACTAAATTAGTTTAGAATGTTTTCGATAACTTCAATGGAACTAGCAGCCATTACTACTTTTTTAGCATTTAATACATCAAATGTATTAACTGAATCAGCAGTAACAACTTTCACTCTTTTTAAGTTACGAGAAGACAAATATACGTTATCATTTTGTGATCCCAAAATGAAAAGCACTTTATCATTCGTTAACTCAAGATTATTAATCAGTGAAATAAATCCTTTTGTTTTAATTGTATCAAAATTTACATCTTCTAATACGATTAATGAATCAGATTTTGCTTTGTAAGCGAACGCAGATTTACGAGCTAAACGTTTCAATTTGATATTCAATTTGAAATGGTAGTTACGTGGACGAGGTCCGAAAATACGACCACCCCCTACGATAGTACCAGACTTGATACTACCAGCACGAGCACCACCAGTACCTTTTTGCTTTTTAATCTTACGAGTAGAACCAGCAATTTCTGCTCTTTCTTTCGCTTTGTGTGTTCCTTGACGACGGTTAGCTAAATGTTGCTTAACATCAAGATAGATTGCGTGATCGTTTGGCTCAATACCAAAGATTGCATCTGAAAGCGCTACTTTTTTAGAAGTAGCTTTTCCATTTTGGTCAATTACTTTTACTTCCATTATTTCGCGATTAAAACAGTTGAACCTTTAGCTCCAGGAACCGATCCTTTCACTACAATTAAATTTTTGTCAGTAAGTACTTTTAATACAACTAAGTTTTCAGTCATCACACGCTTGTTACCCATTTGTCCAGCCATACGCATTCCTTTGAATACACGTGCAGGATAAGAACAAGCTCCGATTGAACCAGGAGCACGAAGACGGTTATGTTGACCGTGAGTAGCTTGACCTACTCCGCCAAAATTGTGTCTTCTTACAACCCCTTGGAAACCTTTACCTTTTGAAGTACCAACTACTCCAACAAATTCTCCTTCTTCAAAGATATCTACTTTCACAACATCTCCAAGGTTCAATCCTTCAAATCCTTTGAACTCAACAAGCTTCGCTTTTGGTGTTGTGTTCGCTTTTTTGAAGTGACCTTTTAAAGCATTTGGAGTACGAACTTCTTTACGTTCTCCAAATCCTAATTGTACTGCGTCGTATCCATCTCTTTCTTGTGTTTTTAACTGAGTTACTACACAAGGACCAGCTTCTATTACTGTGCATGGCGTTGCCTTACCCTCGGCACTATAGATGCTAGTCATTCCGACTTTTCTACCAATTATTCCAGGCATACTTTATTTTATTATAATTAAACTTTAATTTCTACGTCAACTCCACTAGGAAGTTCTAATCTCATTAATGCGTCTACAGTTTTTGCAGAAGAACTGTAGATATCTAACAAACGTTTGTAAGAACATAACTCGAATTGCTCACGAGCTTTCTTATTAACGTGTGGAGATTTTAATACAGTATAGATTCTTTTGTGTGTTGGTAATGGAATTGGTCCACTAACTACAGCACCTGTAGCTTTAACCGTCTTAACAATTTTCTCAGCTGATTTATCAACTAAATTGTGATCGTACGATTTTAATTTAATTCTTATTTTTTGACTCATCTGTTAATCTTATTAAGCGTTTACTTTACCGTTAATTTTCGCGATTACATCATCAGCAACGTTACGTGGCGCTTCAGCGTAATGAGAGAACTCCATACTTGAAGTAGCACGACCAGAAGTGATAGTACGTAATTGTGTTACATATCCAAACATTTCAGATAAAGGAACATCCGCTTTAACCACTTTTGCACCAGCTCTATCATCCATACCTTTCATCATACCACGACGACGATTTAAGTCACCTACAACGTCACCCATGTTTTCCTCTGGAGTAACCACTTCTAATTTCATGATAGGCTCTAATAAAATAGGCTTACATTTTCTCAAAGCTTCACGGTATGCCATTTTAGCACAAATCTCAAAAGATAAAGAATCTGAATCGACGTTATGGTAAGAACCATCTAATAATTCTACTTTCATAGAATCAACTAAATATCCAGCCAATACACCATTTTTCATAGATTCTTTAAATCCTTTTTCAACAGATGGAATAAATTCACGAGGAATGTTACCCCCTTTGATTGAGTTTACAAATTCTAAACCCGTTTTCTCTTGATTTTCTTGAGGAGAAATTCTAACAAGGATATCAGCGAATTTACCTCGACCACCAGATTGTTTTTTGTATTGTTCTCTGTGCTCAACTTCAGCTGTGATTGCTTCACGGTAAGATACCTGAGGTGCACCTTGATTTACTTCAACCTTAAACTCTCTTTTCAAACGATCAATAATGATCTCCAAGTGAAGCTCACCCATACCGCTGATGATAGTTTGACCAGTCTCTTCGTCTGTATTTACACGGAAAGTTGGATCTTCTTCAGAAAGTTTATTCAAACCAATAGAAAGTCTATCTGTATCTGCTTGTGTCTTAGGTTCAATCGCTAGACCAATTACAGGCTCAGGGAAATTCATTGACTCAAGAATAATTTGGTGTTTTTCATCACACAAAGTATCTCCAGTACGAATATCTTTAAAACCTACAACCGCTCCAATATCACCTGCTCCTAACTCATCAATTTGATTTTGTTTGTTAGCATGCATTTGGAAGATACGAGAAATACGTTCTTTGTTTTCAGATCTTGTGTTATACACATAAGAACCAGCTTGTAAGTTACCTGAGTAAGCACGAATAAAACATAAACGTCCAACAAAAGGATCTGTTGCAATTTTAAATGCTAATGCAGCAAAAGGTTCGTTATAAGAAGGTTGACGTGAAGTCTCTTCACCAGTTTTTGGATCAATTCCTGTAATTCCATCAACATCCATTGGAGAAGGTAAAATTTCCATTACCATATCCAACATTGCTTGAACACCTTTGTTTTTGAAAGCAGAACCACACATCATTGGTACAACTTTACCAGCGATAGTAGCAGCTCTTAATGCATCTAAAATTTCTCTTTCAGTCAATGATTCTGGATCAACGAAATATTTCTCCATTAATGTATCATCGAATTCAGCAACTGCTTCTAATAATTCTTCACGTAATTGACGAGCTTCATCAATGATATCAGCAGGAATTTCAATTTCTTTGAAAGTCATACCCATATCGTGCTCATTCCAAACTACACCTCTGAAGTTAATTAAGTCAACAACACCTTGAAAATCGTCTTCAGCTCCAATGTTTAATTGAAGTGGTAAAGCGTGACTTCCTAGCATTTCTTTAACTTGTTTACACACGTTTAAGAAATCTGCACCAGAACGGTCCATTTTGTTTACGAAACCAATACGAGGAACATTATAGTTATTAGCAAGTCTCCAGTTAGTTTCAGATTGTGGTTCTACACCATCAACTGCTGAAAATAAGAAAACTAAACCATCCAATACACGTAATGAACGATTCACCTCAACTGTAAAGTCAACGTGTCCAGGAGTATCAATAATATTCATGTGATACTCTTGATTACGGTATTGCCATTTCAAAGTTGTAGCAGCAGAAGTGATAGTGATACCTCTTTCTTGCTCTTGCTCCATCCAGTCCATAGTTGCACCACCGTCGTGTACCTCACCAATTTTATGGTTTACACCACCATAATAAAGTATACGTTCTGTAGTTGTAGTTTTACCAGCATCAATATGCGCAGCAATACCAATATTTCTTGTGAATTTTAAATCTCTAGCCATGACTATTAAAATCTAAAGTGTGAGAACGCTTTGTTTGCTTCAGCCATACGTAATGTATCTGCTTTTTTCTTAAATGCAGCACCCTCTTCTTTCGAAGCAGCGATGATTTCAGATGCTAGTTTCCCAGCCATAGATTTTTCATTACGTTTACGTGAATAACCGATTAACCATTTCATAGCTAACGATTGTTTTCTTTCTTCACGAACCGGAGTAGGGATTTGGAACGTTGCTCCACCTACACGGCGACTTCTTACTTCTACGCTAGGAGTAACATTTTCCAATGCTTTTTTCCATACGTCTAATCCGCTTTGATCTTCTACTTTAGCGTCTACCAATTCGATAGCATCGTAGAAAATTTTAAAAGCTAGAGTTTTTTTCCCGTCATACATCAAATTGTTAACGAATTTCGTAACGATAATTTCGTTAAATTTTGGATCCGGGAGAATCGGGATTTTTTTGGCTTTTCTTCTTCTCATTTCTTGAAAGCTTTAAATTATTTTTTCGCTTTTGGTCTCTTAGTTCCGTACTTAGATCGACGTTGTGTTCTACCTTCTACACCAGCTGTATCTTCAGCTCCTCGTACGATGTGGTATCTTACCCCCGGAAGGTCTTTTACCCTTCCTCCACGTACAAGCACCAAAGAGTGCTCTTGTAAATTGTGTCCTTCACCACCGATGTAAGCATTAACTTCCTTACCATTAGTGAGACGTACCCTAGCTACTTTTCTCATAGCTGAGTTCGGCTTTTTAGGAGTAGTGGTGTAAACCCTTACACATACCCCTTTGCGTTGCGGACAAGAATCAAGAGCAGCTGACTTGCTTTTCTTAACTACTGCCGTTCGTCCTTTGCGAACTAATTGTTGAATAGTTGGCATACTTAAACTCTAACTTTTATTAATAAATAAACAGCCCAAACATACTTTTGGGAACTGCAAAGATACGATTTAAACCATACAATACAAGTAAATACATGATTTTATGCGTTTTTTTCACATTTGCGTGTTGAAACAAACATTTTATTCACTTTATCAAAGGTTATAAACATTGGGTGATTTGAAATTCTTAAAGAAAGTTGAGTTATCAACAAATTTTAACCTTAATTCGACGGTCAGGTAATACATAATAAAATATCAATGAGAAAAAATGATTGAAAAATACATTGTAGTAATGTATCTTTGTTTATATGGAATATTTAGACGGATTAAATAGCAGTCAACGTGAGGCTGTAGAACAAATAGACGGACCTATCATGGTGATTGCAGGTGCAGGATCTGGTAAAACTCGTGTCCTAACCTATCGTATTGCCCACATGATAAAACAAGGGATAGATCCTTTCAACATTTTAGCATTGACTTTTACAAATAAAGCCGCGAAAGAAATGACTGAAAGAATCAATGCTATTGTTGGCGGTGGTGAAGCACGCAATATTACCATGGGAACTTTCCACTCTGTTTTTTCTCGTATTCTTCGCTTTAATAGTGATCGATTGGGTTACCCTCAAAATTTCACGATCTATGACACGTCTGATTCCAAGAGTTTATTAAAAGATATCATCAAAGAATTAAACCTAGATGACAAGACCTATAAACCAAGTATGGTTCTAGGTAGGATATCTGCAGCTAAAAACAACCTCATCTCTCCGGAGGCCTATGCACAAAATAAGGAAATCATGGAAGAAGACAAAATGAGTCGCAGACCTGAAATAAGTCGTATATATATGACATATGCAAATCGTTGTTACAAAGCTGGCGCAATGGATTTTGACGACTTACTATATCAAACAAATGTTCTTCTTAGAGATTTTCCAGACGTATTACAATATTACCAACACAAATTTAAATATGTATTAGTAGATGAGTATCAGGATACCAATTATGCTCAATACTTAATTGTGAAAAAACTGGCAGCTGTTTATGAGAATATTTGTGTGGTTGGGGATGATGCTCAAAGTATTTATTCCTTCCGTGGTGCAAATATTCAGAACATATTAAATTTTAAAAACGACTATCCTGATTTTCGCGTTTTTAAATTGGAACAAAACTATCGCAGTACCAAATCAATCGTTGAAGCTGCGAATAGTGTTATTTCAAAAAATAAAGATCAGATTCAAAAAAATGTATGGACAGCTAATGATGAGGGAAAACCTATTACCATTATTAAAACTTTAACAGATAACGAAGAAGGTAAAGTTATCTCTAATAAAATTTATGATTTAAAACAGGCAGAAGGTTTAACGTATAATGACTTTGCTATACTATATCGTACCAACCGTCAGTCGAGAGCTTTTGAGGAAGCGTTACGAAAATTAAATATGCCTTATAAAATTTATGGCGGTTTATCTTTCTATCAACGTAAAGAGATTAAGGATTTATTGGCTTATTTTCGTTTAACTGCAAATCCTAGGGATGAAGAAGCATTTAAACGTGTTATTAATTATCCAAAAAGAGGAATTGGTAAAACATCTTTAGAAAATCTTATTATTGCCTCCAACACTTACCAAGCTAGTATTTGGGATATCGTGAATGACTTCAATCGCTATCCATTAAGTCTGAATGCGACAACAAAAGCAAAGTTGACTGAGTTCGCAACGATGATTGAAAGTTTTCATGTTCAAATTGACAAAATGAAAGCATATGATTTATCGTATGAAATTGCTAAATCTTCTGGAATTCTCAAAGACCTACATTCAGAAAAAGATAAAGGACCGGAAGAAGTAGAGAGATATCAGAATATTGAGGAGTTATTAAATGGTATAAAAGCGTTTACAAACAGTAAATCAGACGACGAAAATAATACACTTTCTGAATTCATGATCGACGTTGCTCTTCTTACAGATGCAGATAATGACAAAGACGGAGAGAAAAATCACATTACGATGATGACCATCCATTCTAGTAAAGGATTAGAATTTCCACATGTTTATTTAGTTGGATTGGAAGAAAATTTATTTCCATCACAAATGGCGCTAAACACCCGAAGTGAATTAGAGGAAGAAAGACGTTTGTTTTATGTTGCGGTAACACGTGCAGAGAAAACTTGTACCATTTCACATGCAGCATCCCGATTTGTGTTTGGATCATTAACTACAAGCGAACCAAGTCGTTTTATATCTGAAATTAATAAAGACTATATACAATACGAAAATCCCTACCAAAATAGAACAGGTGGTCGTTCGTTAAATTCAAATTCTGGAATTTCTGAAAGAACAATATCTCATGGATTAAATAGAATGCCAGAACCAACACGTAGTTTACGTTCGTTATCAGATGTAACATCACGTCCAAGTAAAAGTGGAGGCGAATTAGAAACTTCCTTAAAAGTTGGTTACAACGTTTTGCATGAAAAATTTGGAAAAGGAAAAGTGATTAGATTAGAAGGAGCTGGGTCAGAAAAGAAAGCAGTTATATTTTTTCCTCAAGAAGGAAGTAAAACCTTATTATTGAAATTTGCAAAATTGGAGATATTAGATTGATCAAAAAAACCTGACTAGTCCTAAATAAGCGATACAGATTATTAAAGACTAAAATACATAATTATATCCCAGTAAACACGTGTTTACTGGGATATTTGTTTTTATAAGTTTTTATTTTGATTCTATTTTGTAAATGCATTTGAATAGGTGTCAAATAAAA
>CANCJF010000057.1 GCA_947378245.1 Bacteroidota bacterium | reverse complement strand
GAATCAGCTGTCTTTGCATGGTATACTTCTGTTGCCATTCAAGAGCAAAAAGAAGTTGGAGATATCACTTTAATTTTTTGTTCAGATGATTATTTGCTGGATGTAAATAGACAACATTTAGACCATGATTATTATACGGATATTATCACGTTTGATTACTCTGACTTTCCTGTTGTTTCTGGAGATCTTTTTATCAGTTTAGATCGTGTGAAAGAAAACGCGGAAGATTTTAAGGTTTCTTTCGAACATGAATTACACCGAGTAATCATTCACGGTTTCTTACATTTGTGTGGTTATTTTGATAAAACTGAAGAGGACGTTTTGTTAATGCGTTCTAAAGAAAATCAAGCTTTAAGTTTGATTGGTTTTTCTTAATTCTTTTGTTCCACGTGAAACATTTTTAAAATGCTAAAAAAATACGATGTCATTGTAGTCGGTGGAGGTCATGCTGGTTGTGAAGCAGCTAATGCTGCTGCTAAATTGGGGTCCTCCGTTTTGTTGATTACAATGAATATGAATACCATTGCTCAAATGAGTTGTAATCCTGCTATGGGTGGGGTTGCAAAAGGGCAGATTGTTCGTGAGATTGATGCGCTTGGTGGTGGTAGTGGAGTTGTTAGTGATTTAAGTGCGATTCAATTTCGTATGTTAAATATGTCTAAGGGTCCTGCGATGTGGTCACCACGTACTCAAAATGATCGTATGCGTTTTGCGGAAGAATGGAGGTTGATGTTAGAGAGAAATCCAAATGTTGATTTTTGGCAAGATATGACTACTGGTTTGATTGTCGAGAATGGAATAATTCTTGGTGTTAAAACTAGTTTGGGAATTTCTATCTATTCTGATTCTGTTGTTTTGACAAATGGAACTTTCTTAAATGGTTTGATTCATTTAGGTGAAAAACAATTTGGTGGTGGTCGTGCCGCAGAAAGTGCTTCAACAGGTATAACAGAAGATTTAATCATACTTGGTTTTGAGTCTGGTCGTATGAAAACGGGTACTCCTCCTCGATTGGATGGTCGTTCTTTAGATTATTCAAAATTCGAATTACAAGATGGAGATTCTGTTCCATCCAAGTTTAGTTATTCTTCCCTTACACAACCTTTAGCCAAACAACATGCTTGTCATGTTGCATATACTAATTCAGCTACTCATGAAATGTTGCGTACAGGTTTTGATCGTTCGCCTATGTTTAATGGTTCTATAAAAAGTTCTGGACCGAGATATTGTCCAAGTATTGAAGATAAGATTAATCGTTTTGCTGATCGTGATCGTCATCAATTGTTTATTGAACCTGAAGGTTGGAATACAGTTGAAATTTATTTGAATGGTTTCAGTACCTCTTTACCGGAGGAAGTTCAATTAGCTGCATTAAAAACAATACCTGGCTTTGAGAATGTCAAGATGTTTAGACCAGGTTATGCAATAGAATACGATTACTTCCCTCCTACTCAATTAAAACATACTTTGGAAACAAAGTTGGTACAAGGTTTATATTTTGCAGGACAAATAAATGGTACTACTGGATATGAAGAAGCTGCTTGTCAAGGTTTGATGGCTGGTATTAATGCTGCACGTAAAGTGCAACATAAAGACCCATTTATTTTATCTCGTTCAGAAGCATATATTGGTGTTTTGATTGATGATCTAATTACGAAAGGTACGAAAGAGCCTTACCGTATGTTCACGAGTCGTGCAGAATATCGTATTTTGCTTCGTCAAGATAATGCTGATCTTAGGCTAACGCCTCTAGGTCATGCTATTGGTTTAGCGGATGACGAAGCATTACGACGTGTTGAATTAAAGAATGAAGGTGTTGCTAATTTAAAAGATATATTAAAGTCAACTGGTGTTAAACCTGAACTTGCAAATCCTGTGCTAGCTTCTGTAGATAGTACACTATTATCTCAGCAAGTGAAAGCTAATACTTTGTTAGTTCGACCAAATATCACTCTAGGTTTAGTTTCTGAAATGAGTTCTGAAATTAAAAATGCAGTTCAAGAATTAGATGCAATTCATCATGAAATTTCTATTCAAACTGAAGTTCAGATGAAATACGATGGGTATATCCAACGCGAACAAGATATGGCTTTAAAGATGAATAAATTGGATGAATTGGCTATTCCGGAGGATATTGATTATAGTCAATTATCTAGTATATCTTTAGAGGCAAGAGAAAAATTTAATGCTATTCGGCCAGTGACTATTGGTCATGCATCACGTATAAGTGGGGTATCACCTAGTGATATTTCTGTATTATTAATTTATTTAGGGAGATAGTTTCACGTGGAACATTTTAAAAAATACGAGGCTTGTCCTGTGTGTGATCATACACAGTTCGAGACACATTTACAAATTAAAGATTGGATGATTACACAAGAGTCATTTAAAATCCAAAATTGCTTAGGTTGTGGATTTCATTTCACAAACCCGATTCCAAGCGAGGAAACAATAGGTTCTTATTACAAGAGTGAAGAATATGTATCTCATAGTTCTACAAATAAAGGCTTGGTAAATAAGTTGTATAATCTTGTTAGAACAATCACTTTGGATCGTAAGGTTTCTTTGATTCGTTCGTATGCAAAAGGTAATGCAGTATTGGATATTGGTTCTGGAACTGGACATTTTTTGAACGCTTGTAATTTAGCTGGTTTAGATGTGCAAGGTTTAGAACCGGATACGGATGCTCGTAGTTTTGCAAAAGATAATTTTGGATTAGAATTACAACCATTAGAAACTCTTCAAATGATTGAGTCGAATTCAAAAGATATAATTACTATGTGGCATGTATTAGAACATGTCTATCATTTAAAAAGAGATGTAGCTGAGATTACTCGTGTTTTGAAAGATAAAGGAACATTGTTTATTGCCGTGCCAAATATGAATTCATACGATGCGAAAGTATATAAAGAACATTGGGCAGCTTACGATGTTCCCAGACACCTCTACCATTTTCAAGAAAACACTATCAAGAAGTTGTTTTCTCAGTTTGATATGGACTGTGTAAATGTCTTTCCTATGAAATTTGATTCTTACTACGTAAGTATGCTTTCTGAAAAGTACAAAGGTGGAAGTATTGTGAAAGCTTTCTTCAATGGTTGGCTTTCTAATATGAAATCTGATTCTAACGGTTTCAGTTCTCAGATATACGTTTTCAAGAAAAAGTAATTAAAATATTTACTAATCAAAAAGGTGACTAAGTTATTTAGTCACCTTTTTCGTTCTATTTAACAATAATCTATTTAGTTAGAATTCGCTAAAATAATCCATCTTGATTTTGGTTTGGAATAGAATTGAAGAATATCACCTCCCTTAATCCCTCCTCAAGGAGGGAAACTTAAGGATTCATTTTTTTTGAATAATTTTCTTCCCTCCTTGAGGAGGGACCAAGGGAGGTGAGCTATTTTTCCAAAATTTATAAAACAGGTTCTACCCAGTCTCCGTGTTCTTTTATAAGGTCAATCAAAGCATCCACAGCTTCTTCCTCAGAAACATTCTTACGAACAACCTCTTTCTCTTTGTATAAGTGAATTTTTCCTGGTCCTGTTCCTACATATCCGTAATCAGCATCAGCCATTTCACCTGGACCATTCACTATACAGCCCATAATTCCAATTTTGATGCCTTTTAGATGCGATGTTTTACTGCGAATCTTAGCTGTAGTCTCTTGTAAATCAAATAACGTTCTACCACAGGAAGGACACGAAATATATTCTGTTTTAGAAATACGTGTTCTAGTGGCTTGTAAGATTCCAAATGATAAGGAGTTGATTATCTGTTGAGGTTGAGGGCCTGTAATCCAGATACCGTCTCCAAATCCATCTATAAATTGATTTCCTGCGTCGCTAGCTGTAAATAATTGAAATTGTTCTAAGTCTTTTATATCATGATCATATTTTAAGATAACTGGATTATCTAATTGATTTTCGTCTAAGAGTGTACGAATGAAACGGTAAATTTGTGTTTTATTATCGAATTTTGTAGTTAAAACTAAAATTGCAAGTGGATTATTCTTGATATATTCTATTGGTATGTCAAGACTAACTATTTCTAAGAAAAATACATTTTTAAAAGTATAATCTACTGTTTCATTGAGTTTTATATATGGATAATGATTGCTTTTTGAAATGCTCTTATCTTTCCATATGTTGAAGTTTTGAACGATTCCTAGTGTTCCTGGTATTTCAAAATTTAGTTGTTTATCACCTATAAATACGTAATCGGCTGCCAAATCTTGTAAATTCCATTTGTCTAAATTAACGGAGTAATTATATCCAAATCCGAAGAAATTTGCTGCTGAAATTTTTTCTTTTTTACTTAAATCTGCGAATACAATAGGAACATTTTTTCCGCCAATATTATGTTGATTATTTGATTTTCTTCTGTTGTATTGATAAGGATTATACGTAATTGTTTTATTAGTTGTAACTAGTAAGTTGTTTTTAGTTTGATTTCCTTTATCAATCAATTTTTTTGCTACCGGAATTTCAAATTCAGGGTCTTCAGTTAGTGACACTCTGATTGTATCTCCCAATCCATCTTCTAATAGTGCACCTATTCCAACTGCTGATTTAATTCTTCCGTCTTCTCCATCTCCAGCTTCAGTAACGCCTAAATGTAATGGGTAGTTCATTCCTTCTGCATGCATTGTTTTTACTAGTAAACGATATGCTTGTACCATTACAAGTGTATTACTCGCTTTCATTGAAATTACTAATTGATGATAATCATGTTTGCGACAAATACGTAAAAACTCCATAGCGGATTCTACCATCCCTTCTGGAGTATCTCCAAAACGACTTAAGATACGATCGGATAGTGAACCATGATTTGTACCAATTCGCATTGCGGTTCCGTGTTCTTTGCAAATTTTAACCAGAGGAGTAAATTTTTCTTCAATACGAATTAACTCTTCTTGATAACTCTCTTCTGTAAATTCAATCTCCTCAAATTTCTTTTTGTCTGCATAATTTCCTGGATTAATACGCACCTTTTCAATCAATTTTGCTGCGATTTCTGCTGCATTTGGAGTGAAATGAATATCTGCTACAAGTGGTTTATGGTAACCATCATTATTTAGAATAGTTTTGATTTCACCTAGTTTTTCCGCCTCTTTTTTAGATGGAGCTGTAAGTCTTACCAGTTCACATCCCGCTTCGATCATTCGTTTGCATTGTGCTATGGAACCTTCTACATCCATCGTGTCGGTAGTAGTCATAGATTGTGGTAAAATAGGGTTTTCTCCTCCAAGTTTTACACTTCCAATGGTAACTTCAGAAGTCAGCATTCGCTTTCTATTGTAGAAGTCTATACAATAGGATGTAGTATCTGTTTTCATGTCTCGTACTTTGATTAACAAAAATATGCCTTAGCAATGCGTGTTCATCGTTAATGTTAAACTATTTGTACACATCTAGTACCTCAAAAGTGGTATTTTGTGTTTTCCTAACAAAAGCTTTATTGATTTTTAATTGTATGCCCAAAAAAATGGCTTATCTTTGTACATTAATTTTAATAAAATTTTATGGAACGCCCTACAATTACTTTTGAATCCAATACAAATGCAGAGTTTTACAAAACTCTTCAGCAAAGAGTTAGGGAGTATTTCAAGGAAAACAATCTTTCACGATTTGGAAATAAAGGAATGGTTTTTAAAACTGTTTTTATGATTTCTTTATATGTTGTGCCTTTTATATTAATCAATACTGTTTTTGCTGATAATACTTTAATGAGTGTTTTAATGTGGGCATTAATGGGTTTTGGTATGGCAGGTGTTGGTCTTTCAATCATGCATGATGCAAATCACGGAGCATATTCTAAAAATGATACTGTAAATAAATTGTTAGGAATGGTTATCAATGGAGTTGGTGGTTCGGATGTAAATTGGAGAATTCAACACAATGTTCTTCACCATACTTATACAAATGTTACTGGTTACGACGAAGACATAGATCCAGGAAAAGTAATGCGTTTTACTCCAAGAGCTGAACGTTTACCAATTCACCGTTTTCAACATATTTACGCATGGTTTTTCTATGGTATGATGACTTTAATGTGGTGTACCGCTAAAGATTTCATCCAAGCTGCTCGTTTTAACCGTCAAAACTTATTAAAAACGCAAAATATTACTTACGGTAAATTAATTCGTCAGATCATTACTACTAAAATTATCTATTTTATCATTATTTTTAGTTTACCATTGACGCTTAATGTTCTTCCTTGGTATGGAACTATTCTTTGTTTCTTGATGATGCACTTTATAGCTGGTGTTTCTTTAGCTGCTATTTTTCAACCAGCTCACGTAGTTCCAACTTCAACATATCCTATGCCAAACGAATCTGGTGTTGTTGAAGCGGATTGGGCTGTAAATCAATTATACAATACAGCAAATTTTGCTCCTAAAGCGAAGTTCTTTTCTTGGTTTGTTGGAGGTTTGAATTTTCAAGTAGAACACCACTTGTTTCCAAACATTAGTCACATGCACTACAAAAAATTATCTGAAATCGTTAAGAAAACAGCTTCAGAATATAGCTTACCTTATTATTCTTATAAGACTTTCTTTGGAGCGATTAAAGAGCATACGAAGATGTTGCATGATCTTGGGACAAAAGATTACGCTCCAGCAGTTCATTAATTGATACTTCTAAAAACTGTTTTTTCTTCGTTGAACTGCAAAATCAAATTCCTCATTTACTGAAGTAATTCCTATTGCTATCGGGAGCGGATTTAATTTTTTGTTTGCCTCGAAAAATTCATTTTTTTACAAGCACCAATGATTGATTAATCATTTACTTATTAAATTTACCTCAATCAATTAAGATTGAGGTTTTTTGTTTTATATGGCACACAGAATTGATAAATACGCTTGGGCGGTGAGATTAACGAAAACACGTTCCATAGCAACAGAGCTAGTTTCTAAAAGCAAAATTCGTATTAACGGAATGGAAGTGAAACCTTCCAAAGAAGTGAAAGTTGGAGATCTGCTGAATTTCCATAAAAACAGCGCTGTGTTTTCTTATCGTGTTTTGGAATTATTAGACAAACGTGTCGGACCAAAACTTGTTGCAACTTACATCGAAGATATTACCCCCATCGAAGAAGTCGAAAAATACCGTTTGTATCAAGAGTCCCAAAAAGTATATCGCGATATTGGTACAGGTCGACCTTCTAAAAAGGATAGAAGGTCGATTGGAGATTTTTTAGATTTTTAATTTTGATTAACTTTGATTGAAATAAATTCAGTATGAAATATATTATTCTAATTGTAGGTTTGACAGCTATTGTATTTATGGCTTTGAATATTGATAATAAAATCTACTCTTGGGTTAGTATTCCGTTTTTTTTAACAGTAACAGTTGTAAATATTGTTAGAGTTTTTAGAAAACCAAAGAATAAATAAGTTGTTTCTTGAATTATATCCCATCCCCATCAAATAAATTTCCTAATCCTCCAAGAATACTACCTTCTTCTTTTCTGCCACCTACGCTTCCATATGCCAATACACGGGATGCTAAACGTGATATAGGTAGTGTTTGTAACCAAATCTTACCAGGACCTCTTAGCGTTGCGAAAAACACTCCTTCACCACCAAAGAAGGTGTTTTTTATTCCTCCAACAAATTGAATGTCATAATCGATCGTTTGAGTATACGCAACAATGCAACCAGTATCCACTTTTACAACTTCGCCAGGATTTAAGGTGCGCTCAATGATATGTCCTCCTGCATGACAAAAAGCCATTCCATCTCCTTCAATTTTTTGCATGATGAATCCTTCACCACCAAATAAACCAGTACCCAACTTTTTTTGAAATTCAATTCCAACTGCTGCACCTTTTGCAGCACACAAGAAGGCATCTTTTTGACAAATAACTTTCCCTCCTAATTCATATAAATCCAAAGGAATAATTTTCCCAGGGTAAGGAGATGCAAATGCTACTTTTGCTTTACCATATCCTTGATGAGTGTAGGCAGTCATAAATAGATTTTCACCTGTCAATAATCTTTTTCCAGCACTAAAAAGTTTATTAAATAACCCACCACCGTTTTGAGTTGAACCATCTCCAAAAATGGTTTCCATTTGAATAGCTTCATCCATATACATAAAAGCACCTGGCTCCGCAATTACTGTTTCATTTGGATCCAATTCGATCTCCACACATTGCATTTCTTCTCCTCGAATGATGTAGTCTATTTCGTGATTTGTTTTCATAGGTTTAATTATATTTATTTTTAAATTTAGAGAATAAATTAATTTCAACTATATCATTATCATTTTTTAACAGAAAGATTTGTAGAAATTTTTGAGTTGCCTCCATTACCCGAAAGCTTTCGATACCCTCCTCAAGGAGTGGAATGTATGTTTCAATGAATTAATTGATTTTCGAAAATGACTTTGCTTTAAAACTTCACTCTTTGATGAGAGAAAGCTTTGCTTTCAAAGACCAAGCGGTAGTGCAGGGAAACAGATGGAGGTGAATTTTTACCAAAAAATACCTTACTTTTGTTAAGCAATGAATCAAATCATTAAGAATCTATTCTCATCCAATTTGATAGTTTTACTTAAACGTTTAGCTTGGGTATTGCTATGTATGCAATTATGTAGGCTGGTTTTTTATTTTTTTAATCAAGCTGATTTTACATTAATTGATTTTACAGATTGGATTGTGGCAGTAGGTTTTGATATACTTACCATTTGTTTGTTTTCTTTGCCCTTCATTGCAATTTCATTAGTTCCAAGCAATATTTTATCACAAACTTGGTACCAATGGATTTTGCGTATAGTTTATCTATTATTAAATGGCATTCTAGCTTTTTTTAATTTAATAGATGTTGAATATTTTCGTTTTACAAAAAAACGTTCCACAGTTGATATCTTTGAAATGGTTCAAGGTGGGAATGACTTGAGTCAACAAATAGCATCTTATTTTCGCGATTTTTGGTTTGTGATGTTATTGTTTCTTGCATTTTTGTGGTTAACAAATCGTGTTTTTACAAAGACCGTTGATAATTCCGAAAAAGGGGAGAGATCTTTTATTAAACAATTTATCACACTAATTATTAGTGTTGGAATCGCTGTTTTTATTGGTCGTGGTGGATTTGTTTTAAAACCTTTAAGTCCTATAGATGCTTCTCAATTTACACGTATAGAAAACACCGCTTTTGTATTGAATACTCCCTTTACTATGGCCAAATCTTGGTCGAAAGTTGGGGTACAAGAAAAACACTATTTTTCATTGAAATTAGAGAATCAGTTATTTAATCCAATAAAAATAAGTGTTCCACAACATATTTTGCCAAACAAAACAAACGTGGTTGTGTTAATCATAGAAAGTTTTGGTAACGAATGGGTTGGTGCATCAGGAGCTAATAAGTCCTTTACACCATTTTTGGATTCCTTAACCAAAGAAAGTCTGTACTTTAAAAATGGAATTGCAAATGGTAAAAAATCAATTGAAGCGGTTCCAGCTATTTTTGCATCGTTACCATCGTTGTTGGAAATTCCTTATATTTCTTCTCAGTATGGAAATAACCGAATTGAAGGTTTACCGCGAATCTTGAAAAAAGAAGGGTATACTTCTGTTTTTTTTCACGGTGCAACAAATGGTTCGATGAAGTTTGATGGATTTGCAGCTCAAGTTGGATTTGATGCCTATTTTGGAAGAAAAGAATACAATAATGAAAATCATTACGATGGGAGTTGGGGGATTTTAGATGAATATTTTAATCCTTGGACAGCTCGCAAATTGAGTGAATTTAAACAACCTTTTTTAGCTAGTCTATTTACACTTTCTTCCCATCATCCTTTTTATATTCCACCGCACATGAGAGGTAAGTTGAAAAAAGGCAAAGAACCAATATGCGAAGCTATTGCCTATGGAGATTATAGTTTGAGAAAGTTTTTTGAGACAGCAAAGAAGCAACCTTGGTATAAAAATACGGTGTTTGTTTTATGTGCAGATCATACCGCTGCAACTAATAACCCTAAATATAATCAGCGTACAGAAATGTATAAAATTCCGATAGTGTTTTTTGATCCGAGCGGCCGCCTGAAAAAAGAGAAAAACGAAGAACTCTTTCAACAAATTGATATTTTACCCACCTTATTAGATGTATTGAATATAAAAACAAACTATTATTCTTTTGGTAATTCATACTTTCAAAAACATGATAAAGAAGCAGTTGCGTACTTAGATGGGTCGTATTATTACTTTCAAAACAACTTTTTATTATCCTTTTCACAAGAAAAGGCACGGTATTTGTATAGTCTAGATTCGAGAACAAACAAGGTTGTCGATTCGATGAAAAAACATCCCAAAGAGTCGAAAAAAATGGAGCGCAGATTGAAAGCAATGATGCAACGTTACAACCGAGATTTGATCCACAATCAAACTACGGTATATGAAAAAGAGAATATATTTCATCATTAATCCAATTTCTGGAACAGGTAAGAAGAGAGACTTGCCTAAAATGATACAAGAAAATTTAGATCATTCTATTTTTGATTACGAAATTAAATATTCGGAATACTGTAAACACGCCAAAGAAATTGCTGCGCAAGCTGCGCAGGATGGAGTA
The DNA here is from genome assembly GCA_947378245.1 of Bacteroidota bacterium. Taxonomy (GTDB): domain Bacteria; phylum Bacteroidota; class Bacteroidia; order Flavobacteriales_D; family Crocinitomicaceae; genus CANHVK01. Next base: position 6,394 of record CANCJF010000057.1, on the reverse strand, counting down.
GATGTTGTGTGTGCGGTTGGTGGTGATGGTTCTGTACACGAAGTAGGTACCGCTTTGATTGGAACAAAAACTTCCTTAGCAATTTTACCAGTTGGATCTGGAAATGGTTTGGCTCGACATTTACAAATTCCTTTAAATATTAAAAAAGCAATCCAATGCATCAACGAGCAAAATCGTATGGTCATGGATACTGGATTGGTAAACGATAAACCTTTTTTAGGTGTTGGAGGGTATGGGTTTGATGCCTTAATCGCAGACAAATTCAACAAGTCCAAAAAACGCGGAATGTGGAATTATGTGAAATTAATCACCAAAGAATTTTACTCCTTTAAACCAATTACAATTACCATCGAATTACCTCATTTTAAAAGAGAATTACCTGTGGTACTTTGTACTCTTGCAAATGCTTCTGAATTTGGAAATGGATTTTGTATTTCACCAACTTCTAACGTTACCGATGGTAAAATGGAATTGTGCTTATTAAAACCTTTCTCCTTTTGGAAAGCTCCTTCAATTGCTTACCATTTCTTCAAAAAAACGAGCTACAAATCTAAATTTACCGAAACGATTTCGTTGGAGAAAGCCCGTATCACTTTGAACCAAAAAATGGCGCATTATGATGGTGAACCTTTTGAAGTAAGAAAAGAATTAAATATTCAAGTTATACCAAAAAGTCTTAATATCTTCGCAGGAAAAACTCTTGCGTAATGTTTGTAGATACTGAACTAGAGGTAGTATTACCCATCTTTGATAAATTAACTGAAGCAACACCTGCTCTTTGGGGAACGATGTCTGCCCAACGAATGGTGGAACATTTAGTAGATGTGATTCGTATTGCTACCGGAGAAAATCCACAAGGATTATTAATTGACGAAGAAAAATTGCCTTCCATGTTGCGTTTTTTAGAGTCCGACAAACCGATGGCACGCGAAATTCAAGTTCCTTTTGCAACGTCAGAAATGCCTTTACGTCACGAAGAAATTGAATTGGCAATCGATGAATATATTGATGCTTATTTAGCATTTGAAGAGTTGTATGAAACCAACCCTGAATTAACGAATGTGCATCCTTACTACGGACCATTGAATTTCGATCAGTGGAAACGTTTGCACGCAAAACACCTTACCCATCATTTCAATCAATTTGGATTGATCTAATTTCTCGCCTATGAAGAAATGGATTTTTTTAAGCTTGTTGGTCTTATTTATTGTAAACCAAGAAGTAGTTGCACAAGGATGTGCACAGTGTAAAGTGGTAGCGGAACAAGCAGCAACAGATGCCGATGAATCTTCCTTTGGTTCCAATATTAATTCTGGTATTTTGTATTTAATGCTTATACCATACGCCTTGTTAATTTTCCTTTTCCGTAAAAAGATTGTTGGAATATTACGAATGGTTTTTTTGAAGAAATAGATTCTATTTAAAATAAAAAGGGAGAAAATATCATTTTCTCCCTTTTTATTTTTCTCTTATTCAAGATCACAACACCATTTCTGGAACATTATCTGGAACTACCAATTCCCCTTCCGTCTTAGAAATAATCTCTTCCACACTCACTCCTGGTGCACGTTCAATCAAGTGGAACTTACCATCTTTGATTTCCATTACTGCTAATTCAGTAACGACTTTCTTCACGCAACCTACCCCAGTTAAAGGAAGTGTACATTCTTTCAAGATTTTAGATTCGCCCGCTTTGTTAGAATGCATCATGGCAACAATGATGTTATCTGCAGAAGCCACTAAATCCATCGCTCCACCCATACCTTTTACCATTTTCCCTGGAATTTTCCAATTAGCGATATCTCCGTTTTGAGACACTTCCATAGCTCCAAGCACTGTTAGTTGTACGTGTTGACCTCTAATCATCGCAAATGACATCGCAGAGTCAAAAAACACTGCTCCTTTTGTTGCAGTAATTGTTTGTTTACCCGCATTGATTAAGTCTGCGTCTTCTTCTCCTTCAAAAGGGAAAGGACCCATCCCTAAAATTCCATTTTCGGATTGAAATTCAACCTCAATTCCTTCTGGGATATAATTTGCAACCAAGGTTGGAATACCAATCCCTAAGTTTACATACCAACCGTCTTTTAATTCTTGTGCAATTCGTTTTGCAATACCTACTTTATCTAAAGCCATTTTTTTCTAATTTGAAGATTGAAAATTTCCCTCCTTGAGGAGGGGTAGGGGAGGTGACATTTATCACCCTCCTTAATCCTCCCTCAAGGGAGGAAAATCAACCATTTATTTTGATCTAACCGTTCTCTGTTCAATGCGTTTCTCAAATTTCTCTCCTTGGAAAATGCGTTGTACGAAAATTCCTGGTGTGTGAATTTGATTAGGATCTAATTCTCCTGCTGGAACCAATTCCTCTACTTCAGCAATCGTAATTTTACCTGCCATAGCCATCATTGGATTGAAGTTGCGAGCTGTTGCTTTATATACTAAGTTTCCTTCCGTATCGCCTTTCCAAGCTTTCACAATAGCAAAATCAGCCTCTAATGCGGATTCTAAGATGTGTGGTTTACCATTGAAAACACGTACTTCTTTTCCTTCTGCAACTTCTGTTCCGTAACCTGCTGGTGTAAAGAATGCTGGAATACCTGCACCACCCGCACGACATCTTTCCGCTAATGAACCTTGAGGAATTAAATCTACTTCTAATTCTCCAGATAACATTTGACGTTCAAATTCGTCGTTTTCACCAACGTAGGAACTGATCATTTTCTTCACTTGTTTTTGTTGCAATAACAAACCAAGTCCGAAGTCATCTACTCCCGCATTATTAGAAATGCATGTAAGATTTTTTACGCCTAATTTTACTAATTCTGCGATTGAATTTTCAGGAATACCACATAATCCAAATCCACCAACCATTAAGGTCATGTTGTCTTCGATTCCTATTAAGGCTTCCGAAACGTTACTTACTACTTTATTCATAATTTATGTATATAAATATTTAAGGTAATGCTAATTCTGGATCTACTTCTTCTGTTGGTTCACCGTCACCCGTCTCTTCATCACTCGTCGCTTCTTCCTCTTCCCGTGTTACCATACTATAATTTTCATTACAATCAACTTTTGAATCATCGAAGTCTTCGGGTTTTTCGAAGTCTTCTTTGGATATTTTTAATTTTGGATCTTTATAAACTCGATTCATAAAATAACCATAAATAGGTAAAGCTGTTCGAGCACCTTGACCTTGATTAGTGGATCTGAAACGAACCCCTCGATCTTCTGCTCCAACCCATATCCCTGTTGCTAAATCAGGAGTTAATCCAATAAACCAACCGTCAGAGTTACTTTGAGTTGTTCCTGTTTTTCCAGCAGTAGGGTAGGGTATATTTGCCCAAGCTTGTCCGCTTCGTATGCTAGATGCAGTACCAGAACGACAAACCTCTTTCATCATATCGATAATGGAATAGGCATATGTTTCATTAAATATTTCACGAGTAACAAATTTATTTGTGTAGATTTCATTTCCATAACGATCTTCGATGCGAAGAATTGTTGTTGGTTTATTAAACAAACCATGATTTACAAACATTGCTTGTGCAGCTACTAATTGGTATAAAGACATATCCACAGAACCCAATGCCATGGAAGGAGTTAAATCGCGTTTGGCTAATTTAATATCCATTAATTCTAAGACGTTTCCTAATATTTTCGGCCCGTTGTTCCCCATGTGATTAATTGTCCATGCTGCTATATTGTTTAAGGAATTTGCTAATCCTTTTTTGATGGATACCATTCCACCTTCGCCACCACTACCACCTGGACACCAAGTTTTGAAATAGGTTCCGTCGTCATGGTAAAGTTTTATACAGTGTCTTACATTTTCTACTTTCGTACATGGTTTAATTACTCCCATTGACATCGCAGTTGCGTAAACAAATGGTTTCATGGTAGATCCAACTTGTCTTGTTCCTTGTCGAACGTGGTCATACGCAAAGTGATCAATGTCTGTACCACCTACCCACGCTTTCACAAATCCTGTTTCAGGTTCAATAGATAATAATCCAGCCTGTAACATTCCTTTGTAATATTTGATTGAATCTAATGGTGACATCAAACGTTCTTCTTCACCATCCCAAGTAAATACTTTGATTGGAATTTTTTCTTTGAATTTCTCAATAATTTGTTCTTCTGTATACCCAGCATTTGACATGTTATAATAACGGTCTGAACGTTTAATTGCGGTATTCATAATGCTTTTATATTCATCATCTTTGATATCATTAGAGAATGGATAATTTCTTAATCCACGATTGTTTTGATCAAATTGAGGTTGAAGTGTTTGGCTTAGGTGTCTTTTTACGGCGTCTTCAGCATATACTTGCATACGATAATCAACAGTCGTGTAGATACGTAATCCATCTTCGTAAATATTATATGGACGGCTTTTATCTTCAGGGTCATCTAAATTACGTTTGTAAATAACATAGTCACCATATTCATCTTTTTCATCTAAAAGTTCTACTACTTCTTTACGAACAGCTTCACGGAAATAGGTTGCTTTTCCTTTTTTGAAATTTAGTTGTTGAAAATTAGAGCGTATCGATGTTGTTTTTAATTTGTCATATTCTTCTTGCGTCATTTTAACGCGAAGACCATCATTTCCTTTGTTGCTATTTTTTAACCATTGAAAAAGCACTTGATTTCTTCTTTCCCAGGCACGGATACTATCTTTTTCACGCGCTGCAGCGACTTCATTTTCAGGTACATTATTTGGAGAAATGCCTTTGTTGTTTGCAATAATCCCTCTGTAATTTTTTTGAGTAAAAGTATAAGGGTTAAATAACGTTGGATTTTTACACATACCGACTAACATTGCCGCTTCTTGTTTTGTAACAGTTTGTGGTGTTTTATTGTAATATATTTTACATGCATTTGCTATTCCAACAGCATTGTATAAGAAATCGAATTGATTCAAATACATCGTAATAATTTCTTCTTTTGTGAACGTTTCCTCAATACGTGTTGATATGATATTTTCACGTACTTTTTCCACTAAACGGTTGATCTTACGACCAATACTTCCAAACCAAGGTTTTGATTCTTCTTCTCCATTTGCACGATCTTCACGTTGTTTTAGGGTAAATAATTGTTTTGCTAATTGTTGTGTTATAGTAGAAGCACCCCCTGCACTTCCTGCATTAGCAACTGCACGAGCTAAGGCTTTGAAATCAATTCCAGAGTGATCAAAAAAACGTTCATCTTCTGTAGAAATGAGTGCGTCGGTAATAAATGGAGAAATTGAATCGTAATGTGCCACTACACGATTTATTTTCCAGTAACGACCTAATTCGGTTTGACCATCATTTGCATATACGATAGATGCAGATAATTGAGGGTCTTTTAAATCTTCAATAGATGGTAAATCACTAAATGACTGAAAAATTAGCAAAGCTATTATTAGTGTAAAAGGAAAAGTTCCAAAGAACCAAAACCATCTAGTTAATCTTTTGGTGCTTTTTGGTGAAGAAATCATGGTGTTTTTTGTTGGTACTTTATTAGCCATTTTTAGTACATTTTATCCAAAAAAAAGTGCTTCAACGAGCACTTTTAAATTAATTATTTTTTCTTCAAGGATTCTTTTACAAAATTTTCTATTGCTGCCGTCATACTTGGTGCATTGGGTTGGGGTGCATGAACGTCTAATCTTAAATTGTTTTTTATGACTGCATTCGCAGTAGTAGGACCAAAAGCAGCAATTAAAGTTTTGTTTTGTTTAAATTCAGGAAAGTTTTTAAATAAAGATTCAATACCACCTGGACTAAAAAATACGAGCATATCATAATATACGTCTTCTAAGTCGCTCAAATCTGAAGCTACAGTACGGTATAACATTGCTTTAGTAAAGTTAATGTTATGTTCTTCAAGTGTTTCTGGTATTTTGTCGCGTAAAATATCAGTACAAGGTAGTAAGTATTTTTCTCCTTTATGTTTTTTCATACTATCCATTAAATCTTCAATGGATTGTTTGCCAAAAAATATTTTTCGTTTTCTATAGGTTACATATTTTTGTAGATACAAAGCTACTGCTTCAGAGATACAGAAATATTTTAACGAGTCAGGTACCGTATAACGCGTTTCTTGTGCAATTCTAAAGAAATGATCAATGGCATTTTTAGAGGTCATAATTACCGCTGTATACTCATTGAAATCAATGCGTTGAGAACGAAATTCTTGTGCACTAATCCCTTCCACCTTTATGAATGGACGAAAATCTATCTTTAGCTTGTATTTATCAGCTAAATCAAAATAAGGAGACTTATCTCCTTCAGGTTTAGGTTGAGAAACCAAAATTGTTTTGATGCTCAAAATGATAATTATTTAGTTAATCTATTTTTACATTTTACCCTCTAAAAGTATCCATAAAGGATACATAGGTATG
>CANCJF010000056.1 GCA_947378245.1 Bacteroidota bacterium | reverse complement strand
CATCGGTAATAACAAACATGAAATAAAAAAAAATATAATATAGATGATTGTTGTTTTCATTCGTTTGCAAAAATATCACTAATTTCACATCGTAAAACCTAAGTCTTGAATAAAGTATCTACAGAAAACCTAACCAAATTATACTACACCATAGGTGAGGTATCTTCTATGTTCAACGTAAACACATCATTAATAAGGTTTTGGGAGAAAGAATTTCAAGTAATTTCACCTAAAAAAAACAGAAAAGGGAATCGGTTATTTACGGTAAAAGATATAGAAAATATTAACAAAATTTACCATTTGGTAAAAGTGAAAGGATTTACACTCGATGGAGCTAAAAATTCAATTAAAGCTAAAGACGATTATTCTCACGAAGAAAATGTGATAGATAATGATTCAATTATAGCTCGTCTTAAAGCAATCAAAGAAATGCTACTTACAATGAAATCAAGTTATTAAACAAAATAAGTTTAATTTTATTGTGTATTTTTTTCCTCCTGATGGAGTCGATTTAAATATTCTAACGATTCTAAAATTTCTTGCTCAGATATCTCTTGGTTAATAACACATTCTCCTATTCCAATTAATAAAACACACAATATTTTTTGCTGCTCGTTTTTCTTATCATTTAACATTAATTGATAAATTTCATACAGATTTTCACCCGATAAATCAATACATTCATAATTTGAGAGTAAAACCCTTTCAATTTCATTTAACTCAGATAATGTAATGAAATTCTTCTTAAAGGAGATAAATGACTCTGCTAAAACACCTAAGGCTACTGCATATCCATGTGATATAGGATCTTTAACCGCGAAATGACCTTCCAAAGCATGGCCGATAGTATGACCAAAATTTAATTTTTTTCTTAACCCTCCTTCAAATGGATCCTCCAAAATAATTCCATTTTTTATAGCGAGTGATGTATAAATATGTTCAATCGTTATTTCTTTTTCAACTTCTTTCAAGATAGATAATTCTTGCCAATGTTTTTCATTTACTATTAACCCATGTTTTAACATCTCTGCAAAGCCATTATATACTTCTCCAACTGGCAATGTTTGTAAGAAAGCTAAATCAACATATACCGCTTGAGGATCCGTAAACACACCTAATTGATTTTTATATTTGCCTAAATCAACACCTGTTTTACCTCCAATAGAAGCATCTACCATGGCTAATAATGTAGTAGGAAGATTGATAAAATCAATTCCTCTCTTATAAATTGAAGCTGCAAATCCACCTACATCTGAAACTATACCTCCCCCTAAATTTATAACAACATCTTTTCTTTCAATATGATAATCTGTCCATGTATCCCAAATCTGAGCACATAAATCCAATACTTTACTATCTTCTCCTTCAGGAATTAAAATAATCTCTGCTTCTTTCAAAAAATCAAACGAAGTCAATAAATATTCTAAACAATATTCATTAGTGTTTTCGTCTACGATAATTATTTTACGTGAATTCACATATTTCTGTTCCATAATATCCTGGAACGAAGAATCTTCTAAGTCTCCTATTTCTATCAGGTATGTATTTGATTTGATTGTGTAAGACATATCTAGTAATTTGAAATCTTTATACAAAATACAATATATTTTTATAACTGATAATTTTTCATTTCAAATAATTGAATTTTTACATAAAATGAAAGTATTTTTGTAGTATGATTACTTTTGAAAATACAGAAATTGCTTTTAAAAGCAAAACCGATAGTGACCTTGTACGTGCCTATTGGTTATTTAAAATTATCGGATATCCTCGCGTAGTTAAATTTGGAAAATGGTTTACTGAGATTGCACTGAAATTAAATTTACCGATTGATGGTATAATCAAAAAAACAATCTTTAAACAATTCTGTGGTGGTGTAAATATTAATGACTGTGAATCTAAAATCAAAGAGCTAAATGATTATAAAATTGGAACAATCTTAGATTATTCAGTTGAAGGAAAAACGGAAGAGTTTGATTTTGAAAAAACAACTCAAGAGATTATTGCAACAATTGTAAAAGCCAAAGGTAATCCTGCTATTCCATTCGCTGTTTTCAAAGTAACGGGTATCGCATCATTTGATATTCTTGAAAAAGCAAACGACATTCAAAATGAACTCTCTGAAAAAGAAAAAAAATCTTATTTAGGAATCATGCAACGCGTTGAACGTATATGCTTAAAAGCCTATGAAAACAATGTACCTGTTTTCATTGATGCGGAAGAAAGTTGGATTCAAGACAGTATCGATCGAATTACATTAGCAATGATTCGAAAATTCAACAAAGAAAAAGCGATCGTTTTCAATACCCTACAAATGTATAGACATGACAGAATTGATTTTTTAAAAAAATTAATTAATGAAACTCGAAATGGGGATTATCATTATGGGATAAAACTAGTTCGTGGCGCATACATGGAAAAAGAACGCGATCGTGCTGTTTTAATGGGATATACTTCTCCTATACAAAGTACAAAAAAAGATTCAGACAAAGACTACAATCAAGCTTTGGAAATTATATGTCAAAATATTGAGTGTTTGGCTCTTTGTGCAGGAACTCATAATGAAGAAAGTTCATTATACTTAAGCCAACTAATTGAAAAATATAATATAGACAAAAAATCTAAAACAATTTACTTCGCACAATTATTAGGTATGAGCGACCATATTTCATACAATCTTGCTGAATTAGATTACAATGTAGCAAAATATGTCCCTTATGGCCCTATAAAAGAAGTACTCCCATATCTTTTACGTCGTGCTGATGAAAACACTTCTGTTGCTGGACAAACAGGAAGAGAATTATCTTTATTGTCTTTAGAAAAAACGAGACGAAAAAATAATATCAGTGCAACAAACTAGAAAAACAAAAGACAAAAAAAAAGCATTAGTTTACAAAACTTTTGCTTTGTTTATTTTTCTAATCTCTATAAATTCTTTATGGATGGTTTTTTTCTATGATGATGATACATTGAACATTATTTATGGTATTTTAACTCCTATTTTATACTGCTTGTATTACTTCAGTATAAAAAAAACAAGGATTAGATTCAAATCGAAAATTAAATCATATATATACATTCCTATAACTTATGCGTTTTTTGGAGTAATCTGGTATTTTTTCGCGACTTTTTTTACATATGTAAGTGAAAAATTAGATGGAAATGAAGATGAAATTTATGAGGCGAAAATTGAAATAAAAAAAGATCAAAATAATGAATTAAATGCTATTTCAAACTATTCGGAAAATCTCTTTGAAAAATTAAACATTAAAACGTTTTTTTTATTCAATCCTAATTTAGCATATCCTTGTAAAATTGCTGAAGAAATAGAACATTATTTAACTGGAAAAAATAATAAACTTCAAATTCATCAATCTAAACAACAAGCAAAGACAATAATCATTTTTGTAACTTTATTTTTAATTCAAATGGGAGCGATATATATTTCCGAATTTATAATTTATCCAAGAATTAAACCTCAAATAACTACACGCAGAAAAAAACATCAAAATTTTTTAAAAATTGAAGATGTCTTTATTGACGAAAATAGAATCTATGAAAACGTAGAGCTAAAACCAAAAAAGTCAACGAATAACTTTCCTAAATTATAATATAACAATTAATCAGTCTTTGAATTTCAATAATTCAATTCTTTCTCCATCAAATACTGCATAAGTAAAATAATGAATCCAATCTCCCAAATTAATATACATTGAGTTCTCTATTTTTTGTTCAATCGGTAAATGTCGATGACCAAAAACAAAAATATCAATTGTTTCTTTTTGTAATATTTCTTTACAGTATTGAATAAGCCATTCTTTATCTTCCCCTAAAAATACTTCGTCCAAATGTCCAGACTTGGCGCGACTGCGTTTAGATAAAAAATCGGCTAAGCCAATGCCTAAATTTGGATGTACAAACCCAAACAACGATTGCACAAAACGATTTTTAAACACTTTTTTTAATCTCTTATACCCGTAATCTCCTGGACCTAGTCCATCACCATGCCCTATATAAATATTTTTGTGATTTATTGATGCTACAATTGGTTCATAATGAATTTGAACTCCTAATTCTTTTGGCAGGTAATCAAAAGCCCACATATCGTGATTACCAGTAAAAAAGTGAACAGGAATACCAGCATCAGTAAATTCAGCAATCTTTCCCTGTAATCGCACAAAACCTTTAGGTATGGCAAATTTATATTCAAACCAAAAATCAAAAATATCACCTACTAAATATAAAACTTGACAATCAGGTTTAATAAAATCTAACCATGCACAAATATATTTTTCACGTTCACGACTTTTTTCATACGTAGGCGCTCCTAAATGAAAATCAGATGCAAAATATACTTTTTTGTTTGGAGACAATTCCATGTTAAAATCCAAAAATGTTCTTTAAAAGTAATTCTAACTCTTCTCCTCGAACATTAGTTTTAATGATCTTACCTTCCTTATCTATTAAAACAGTGAAAGGAATACCTGTAACTTTATATAATTGTGCAGCTTCATTGGACCATGCTTTCAAATCGCTAACATGATTTGACCACGATAAATTATCTCTTTTCACAGCTTCTTGCCATGCATTTTTATCTTTATCTAAAGAAACACTCAAAACCGTAAAACCAGCATCTTTATATTTCTCATAGATCTTAACTACATTTGGATTCTCTCTACGACAAGGACCACACCAAGAAGCCCAAAAATCAAGTAAGACAACTTTGCCTCTCAAATCAGATAAGCGCAAAGGTTTCCCATCAAATTTTGGTTGCATAAAATCTAAAGCCTCTTTACCCGGCGATAAAAAAGCTAACTCATCATGCTTAGCTTTAAAATTTAAATAATTTGCCTTAATCAAATTTACAGTTGGTGCACCATCAAAACCTTTTACAATATGATCGACCAACATCTCATATACATCAAAATTTTGATTTGGATCAAACAATGACAATAATGGCAACAATGCAGGTGAATTTTGATTAGTATTAAAAAATTCTTGTTTATATGCTTCAAAACCTTGATAAATTGTCATAAATGATTCGTTAACTGACTTCTCTTGATCAGGGTGTTGCTGTAAATACAAGTTAGCAGAGTCTTTTTTACGATTATAATCTTCCATGCGTATAATAAACTTGTTCAATTGAGCACTTTCCTCAGAACCAACTAAATTCATATGCTGAATTAAATTTTTACCATCACCATAAACTTGTATGGAAGAATTCTCTCTTAAAATCAAGTTAATATGCTGGTTTTTAGAAATTCGTAAAACATAAATATCTTTAGATGCTAATTTACCGCTTAAAGAAAAATTACCCTTTTTATCAACTTTAGCTTTTATTAAATCACGGTATCCCTGACCATTGTATTGAGAAATAAAAACAGAGTCTTGAGATAAATTAAATACGGTTCCACTTACTGCAACCTGAATTGATGTTTGAGAATTAACAACTAAACTTAGTGACAATCCTAATAATACTATTAAATACTTCATATTATTTCAATAAGGAAATTATTTTTTGTTCTAATGCTTCACCTTGAAGATTCTTACCTACTATCATTCCATTTTTATCAACTAAAACTGTAAATGGAATTGAATTAAACCCATATTGTTGCACTAAAGGAGTTTCCCATTGCAACAAATCACTCACGTGCGTATTCCAAATCAAACCATCAGCTTTTATCGCACGCTTCCATGCCTCCTTATCTTTATCTAAAGAAACACTGAAAATTGTAAAATTCTGATTTTTAAATTTAGAATATAAAGCAACAAGGCTTGGATTTCCTTGTCGGCAAGGACCACACCATGACGCCCAAAAGTCAACTAACACAACTTTTCCTTTCAATGAACTCAAGCTTATTTTTTTTCCAAATGGATCATTCAAACTTATTTCTGGTGCAGACTGACTCACTGAATTCGTACCTTTGAATTGATTATAGGAATTGAAAATTTGTTCTATTTGCATTTCTAATGATCGAGTAATAGGCGAACGTGGATATTTTACTTTGTAGGCTTTTAATACTTTTTTCAACACATCCAAATTACTCACATCCCAATTTTCAAAACCCATAGCCGGAGTTAATGATGTACTTAATACAATATTCGCTGGATTTGAAGGGTTTTTAAGCATCTCTAATTTGGCATATTCGTCTAACGGTTTTTTTATTTCAAAGAATTGTTTCAATTTTTCTTCCTCTGACATTGATTTATTATTTATCAAATCCATTTGCTTATATGCAAAACCATTAAAAATTTCCATATATTTAGTAATGGAAGAAGTCCATACCGCACCTGAAAGCTTTGGTAATTGTTCAAAATTCGCATAATTTGCTTGAATAGAAATTTTATCTTTTGGGCATAATGTTAAAGGAACGCTTTTTACTTGATCTTTTCCAACTCTTAGTTGATACAAACCAAATCCCTTTATGTTACCCTCAATTTTAAATGATCCATCAACTTCAGTGTGAGATTCTGCAATTTTTATAACTCCTCTTAAACTCTGAGCCTCAACAAAAATCATTTGATTTGCTGCACCTAAAATTTCACCTTGAATTGAAAAATTTACAGGTAATTTAGGCTGATTTGTATCTTTATCATTCGATTCCGAGCAAGAAACAATAAATAATAAAGTAAATAAATAAAGTAAATTACGCATATATAATCGTTTAAGATAATTCATCTAATATTTTTCTCAACATTGGATTTGCCTGTTTAGGATCTGCTTTACCTTGAGACACCTTCATTAGTTGTCCCATTAAAAATCCAACTAATTGTTTTTCACCGGCTACATATCGAGCGACTTCCATTGGATTATTCTCTATTACTTGCTGTACATATCCTACGATGCTATTTTCATCCGAATCTTGTATCACATTTAATGTTGTTGCTAATTCCAATACGGAAACAGTTTGGTTATCAAATAGTGCTGGAAAAACTTTACTTGAAGCAATAGAATAAGACACTTTTCCTTCTTCAATTAAATTAACTAAATCAGCTATTTGGGTTGCAGAAATTGGAAATTCAGCAATTTCAATCGCTTGTTGATTCAAGTATCCTTTTACTTCCCCCATCAAAAAGTTTGCAGCTGTTTTAATGTGGTTCGTAGTTTGTAAAATGTCTTCAAAGTATAGTGCGATGTATTTATTGTCTACCAAATTGGTTGCATCATACTCAGATAAGCCAAACTTTTCTGTATACTTAATATACAAATCTCTTGGTAATGCTGGCATTTCATTTTTTACGGCATCAATTTGAGGTTGATCTACAAATAAAGGTTGTAAATCTGGTTCAGGAAAATAACGGTAATCGTTTGCTGCTTCCTTAGATCGCATGGAAATTGTTACTCCTTTTAATGCATCAAATCCACGAGTTTCTTGTGACACCTTTCCTCCATTTTCAATCACTTCTATCTGACGTGTAATTTCAAATTCGATCGCACGCTGTACATTACGAATCGAGTTCATGTTCTTTACCTCTACTTTTGTTCCAAACTCTTCTGCTCCTAATAATCGAACAGAAATATTCGCATCACATCGAAGTGACCCTTCTTCCATATTTCCATCGCAAATATCTAAGTAACGAACTAATTTACGAACTTCTGAGACATAATTATAAGCCTCTTGAGAAGAACGAATATCCGGTTCAGAAACTATCTCTAATAAAGGTACTCCTGCTCGATTTAAATCGACCAGAGTATCATATACATCTACATCGTGGATACTTTTTCCTGCATCCTCTTCCATGTGTATACGAGTAATCCCAACATTTTTATAATTCCCTAAATCATCTTTCACAACTAAATATCCACCGGTACAAATAGGTGTTTTATCTTGGGTAATTTGATATCCTTTAGGCAAATCTGGGTAAAAATAATTTTTACGGGCAAAATATTGATTGGAAGCTATATTACTATGACAAGCCAAACCTAATTTAATTGCATTTTCAATCGTTTTTTTATTCATCACCGGTAAAGTTCCTGGGTGACCTAACGAAACAACACTTACATTCGTATTAGGATGTGCACCAAATTCATTAACATCATTGGAATACGCTTTAGTTTTTGTTAACATTTGCGCATGAACCTCTAACCCAATAACTACCTCGTATTTATCTCTTGTATTTTCCATAATTTATGAACGTGCAATTAACTCACGTAATATCAATGTCATCTTTGGTTCTTGTCGTGAAGCAACTTCGATAACCTCTTCCAAACTTACTTTTTTAATTTTACCAGGAACTCCTAAATCCGTAATAATAGAGATCGCAAAACAAGGGATTTCCATGTGACGTGCAACAATCACTTCCGGAACGGTTGACATACCGACTGCATCAGCACCTATAGTTCTAACAAACTTGTATTCAGCAGGTGTCTCTAAAGTAGGACCTGTTAATCCTAAATAAGTACCTTCAGCAATGCGAATATTATTTTCTTTTGCAATATCTTTTGCAAGTTGAATCATTTCAGGACAATAAGGTTCACTCATGTCAGGAAAACGAGGACCTAATTCATCAAAATTCTTACCGATCAATGGATTTCCAGGGAAGAAATTAATATGATCATTTAATATCATAATTTCTCCAACAATAAAGTCCGGATTTACACCTCCAGATGCATTACTAACAAATAATTTTTCAATCCCTAATAATTTCATTACTCGAATTGGGTAAGTCACTTGCTTTAAATCATATCCCTCATAGAAATGAAAACGTCCCTGCATTGCAACGACTTCTTTCCCTCCTAATTTACCGAAAATTAATTTTCCTGAATGACTCTCTACTGTAGAGACAGGGAAATTTGGAATATCCGAATATGAAATCTCATCTATAACTTCTATTTCTTTTACTAACCCACCTAAACCTGTTCCTAATACAATACCAACAGAAGGTTTTACTGAAGTTTTACTTAAAATAAAATCAACAGATTCTTTAAATTGTGTTAACATAACTTATTATTTCTTCTATAAATTCTTTTTCTCGATCAATTGAAATTGAAATTGGAACATAACACCACGGATATTTTTCAATTTCTTCTTTCGATAAAATCGCTTGTAAACGCATATAATCCTTCTCTGTGGTCAAAATAACAGCAGAAGAATCTTCTAACTCTTCAAATTTAGTGTGAATTTTTTGAATATCCGATAAAGTAAACGTATGATGATCAGGAAAAGTCATCATTTCAACATTATCAACAAAGGCTATAAGATATTCAAACAAGGAAGTTGGATTAGCAATTCCTGTCACTAACAATACATTACGATTTATTTTCACAGATTCACTTCCAAAACTAATCGCTTCCCCATAAACGATCTTAGAAAAAAACACATGTCGTGCAGAAAACCCAGAACGAATTATTATCTCATTTTTCTCATTTTCTGTTAATGACTCTGGACATTTCGTTACTATAAGTCGATCAGCACGTTTTTTTCCGCAGGCAAACTCCCTTAAATCTCCTGAAGGTAATATAAAATCTCGATAAAATGGTTTTGTAAAATCCATCAGTAAAATAGAAAGTCCAACCTGAACGTTACGATGTTGAAAAGCATCATCAAGCACTATAACATCTGTTTTATTAGATTGAAGTATTCTTTTGACTCCTTCTGTTCGTGATTCACAAACCACTACTGAAGCTTTGTTGTGAAAACGTTTATAATAATATAAAGGTTCATCCCCAATACTCAAGGCTGTTACATGTGAATCAGCCTCTAGATAACCTTTTGTTTTGCGTCCATAACCACGACTCAAAATTGTAGTTCTAAAGTTTTTAGATATAAAATCAACAAGAAAAGCAACATGAGGTGTCTTTCCTGTTCCGCCCACAGACAAATTCCCTACTAAAATCGACTTGACTGGAATTTGATATACTGAAAAAAATCCCCAATCAAAAAATTTATTTCTCCCCCACGTGATTAGACCGTAGATTAAAGCAAAAGGAAATAAAAAAACACGTAAATATCGCATAGAAAATGCAATTAATAGCGATCACAAGGAAGTAAAACCTGTTTAGGAATTGTACTGGCACCTGTATAAATTAATGAAAATTCAAAAGTTCCTTTTCTTGAATTAGTTCCAGCACTTAATGATGAAAGATTCACATCATAACTTATTCCAATTAAATATTTCTTTAACTGAAATCCAATAGTTGGTATTATAGCATCAAAAATTCTTGAAACGCCATGCCTATAATGTGCCCCAACATAATACATAGATATAATTTTATTATTTGTCATTCTGGATAAATTTGAACCTACTAACAAATCATTTGCTTTAGCTGTCCACATAAGCAGTAATTTGGGCTGTAAAATCAATTTCGAAGTTAAAGGTATCTGAACTTCTGTAAAAAAAACTTTCCGAGCACGTAAACGTTCTTTATCATTAGTGAAATAAGAATCCTTTGGTCTATTTATATGATTCACAGAAAAACCAATTTTTGGTGTTACTTTAGTAAGTTTCTTAGTCCAACTTGCACCAATATTTAAATCCCAATAATTTTGAGAAGGTTTAATCTGAGATTCTAAGCTTGATGTTTTAATCATAAAATCACCTGATTGATAATCCCACTGATTTGGAAATGTTTGAGTAGAAGGATCTGAAGCACTCATCACCATACCTGTTTGAATACCACCTCTGAAAATATGCTTTCTCCATACATAACTATATGAAAGTGCTAAAAAAATCTTATTTGAACTTACAGTATAAGTAAATGGATTTCCTGTTACATAACTGACTTCTTCTCCTTGAAAACGATCACTTGTAACCATGAACCCTGCGTTAAACTGATGGTTTTTCAAAAAGAAAACATGATCAAAAGAGAGTAAATATGTGGAAATTGGTTGTTTATTTAACTGTCTCCATTGATTTCGATAATTAGCAGTCAAACGATAATCACCATCGTAATCACCTATCTTAGCTGGATTCAACAAATGGTCTTGATTATAAAATTGAGACAAATGTATGTCTTGAGCAGACAAAGTAAAACCTCCTAAACAAAAAAGTATTATAACAAATTGCTTCATTACCACATTTTAGGATTAGACATGTAGGTTTCAGCCATTTTTTGTAATTGACCATCGGTAAATCCGCAATCACAATCCATTGGATAATAAGACATAACATTTCCAACCAATGGATTGTAATACTTACCCTTAGAATCCAAAGATGTATAAATAAATTTACATTTTGTTGGATTTTTAAAACTTACATAATTATTTAAATTTCCAATATCACTTAATATAAAAGGATCAGCTGGTGTATCACAAATACCATCCCCAGCAGTTAAACAATTTGAACCATCTGCTAACTCTATACTTTTAGCTGAATTCGCATCATCAAAATACCAAGTATGTTTCAACCCAAAATAATGTCCCATCTCATGAACTAATGTTCGATTATTTAAAACAGATTTCTTATCGATTCTAATCCCAAGTGAATCCATCATACAAATAGCACCCAAATCAGCTAATCCACCTTCAGCATTAGAAATAGAAGTGACATAATAAATATTAATTCGATTATTTACATGATACAATTGTTGTATATGTTTCCAATAATCTTTCCGACTAATCTTGGAAGGATCATACATGAAATTATCAATGTATTTAAATTCACATACTTTAAAAGAAGTGCATATTTTTTGAAAATAGTTATTTAAAACATTCATATTAGTAAGAATATCAGCCTCTGAAACTCCTTGGTCTCCCAAACTATCTTTTACGATATGCACTACAACTGAAAACTCTTTATCTAAACAAGGTAATTTACTTTTTACTTGTGATAAAGTAGAAAAACCTACAAATAATATAGAAAAAAAGAAGACTATTTTTAAGAACATATTACTGAAAATGAACTCCAAATATAATCGAAATTATTTAGTTTTTTATTTTTATTCACGATAAAAAACATACAACTTATAAAACAACAATATGAAGAACTAATGTTTTGATTTATATGTTATAAAATGTAATTTTATGGCAACTTTACTAAAAAAGATAATCTAAGATAAAACAAACATATTACTTTATGAATATTAAGTTACTTTTTTCAATCCTTATATTTTCAACTTCATTTATTTTTACAGGGAATTCACAATCAGCAGATATTACTGAAGGATGTATCGGAATGAAAGTGAATTTCACATCACAAAGTACTGGAGATTGGGATTTTGGAGATGGTAAAAGCTCTTCTAAACAAAATCCGGAAAACACCTATAACACACCTGGTGAATATCCTGTTAAATTCAATGGAAAATCAACTTCTATAATCATAAAAGTATCTGCTAAACCAGAAATTGTTATTACCGCAACTCCTGCTAAAGGGTGTGTACCTTTAAACGTTACTTTTAATGCTTCACTAAAAAACCCATTACCTTCAGGAGTAAATATTGATAATTCTTCCATTGTTTGGAACTTTCAAGATGGAAACAACTCAATTAATACTCTGTCAACTAATTACAATTATATCAATTCAGGTTCTAAAGATTTAGGCTTTAAACTTAATTTTATTCAAAAAACAAATACCTCATGTGCTAAAATTGATACAGTTATTTCTAAATTAATTGTTGCTTCGGATAAACCTACTGTCAATTTTACAACAGACAAAACAACCGCATGTATCGCACCTCTAAATGTGATTTTTTCAAACACATCTTCATCTAAACTTCCTATAACATATGATTGGGATTTTGGCAATGGAAATAAATCAAGTAAACAGAATGGTGATCCTCAATCCTACTCTAAAGACGGTAGCTATATAGTTAAATTAACAGTTGCTGACAATAATGGATGTCAAGTTTCTATGTCAAAACAGCTTACCGTTGGAAAACCTAAAGCTAGCTTTTTTGAAAATTCAAAAAAAGATACCGCATGTGTAAGAAATGGAAATAATTCACAAAACACCTATTTTACAAACAAATCTACTACTGGAAGTTACACCTGGCTTTTTGACTCTGGAACAACACCCTCAAATTCAAATCAGTCAGATCCAGGACCAGTGTTTTTTACTACCCCAGGTACGCATAATGTAAAACTAACTGTAAATGCAAACGGATGTTCTGACGACACAACTTTAATAATTGTTGTACAAGACCCAAATATAAAAATAGGCATTGATCGCTCGTATTCGTGTAGAGACACTCTAACAAGCTTTTACAAAATAATAAGCTCTTCAAATTCAGGACCTGTAAATAATTACAATTGGACCTTCCCTAATTTCAACACTTCTAAAAAAGCGAAGCCATTTCCTTCTAAAACAAATACTGCAACACCAAAATGTTTATACAATACATTTGATACTGCCTATAGTTATCGAGGAATAAACATTGATACTGTAGCGCTTCAATATACTACAACAGCTGGATGTATTTCAAATAAGGCAACTACAGTTGATACAATTAGTGAAATGTGGGCACGTTTCATACCTAATACTCACCAAGGATGTAAAGACTTAACCATAATATTTGCGGACTCTTCAAACTCACATATGAAATCAAACATTGATGTTTGGCAATGGGATTTTGGTGACGGAACAAAACAACAGATAAACAAAAAATCATCTCCTTCGCATACCTATAAAACACCTGGTATATATTATGCATCTTTAATTGTAAAAGATAATGACTATAATTGTTCTGATACTTCTTGGAAAACAGAAATTTTGGTGGGCGATTCAACTTTAGCAATCGATTTTTCACTTTCAAAAACAAGTATTTGTCGCGGAGATAGTGTTAATTTTACAAACATCACATCTCCATCAATACTTTCTAAAGTAAGTGCATGGAATTTTAGTTCAAATAAAGAGCATCTGTCTGCTTGCTTCCAAAACAAGGATGGAGCATTTTTATTCAATGATACAATTGGTACACATACAATCACATTAGCTGCTGAATATAACGGTTGTATCACAAAGAAAACACATACCCTAGATGTAAAAGGGCCTATTGCTCATTTCGACTACCTTCAAGATTGTAAAACACCAAATATCATAAAATTAATCAATAAAGCCGAAGGTTCAGGAACTGTTAATTGGAAAATTGGTGAGGCTATAATAGCTGCAAATCATGACACTACGAGTGTTGACTTATCATTATTAAATCCAAAAGTAAACGAAGGTGATGTAATCATCAAACAATTAATTTCAGGAGGTATTTGTTCTGATGACTCTACAAAAAACACTGTTCATTTTGGAACTGTAAAATCGAATTTTATTTTAGAAGATACATTAGGTACTCAATTAAACCCTATAAATGGAAAAATAATTGTTGGAGACGCTAGTACCGGACAAAAATATGTGTTTAACGCCTCAACAAGTAAAGATATTAACCCAAAGGATTGTTACCGTGGTTATACATTTCTTCAGGTTGGTCAAAGACCTAATGAATGGAATATTCCTAAAGATACATTCAAGGTTACAAAAACGAATGTAACAAATGCAGAAAATCAAATCGTTCAAATTATTGCACGAAATGCAAACAATTGTGTTGACACTTCAAAAATTGAAATTCGTATATTTAATATTCTGCCTAAATATACAGCAACCATAAAAAGTAAAATTACAAATATTGATACACTTGTTACAACCGTTTGTTTACCTGTTGAACTGAAATTTGATGCAGGAACTACAATTGCTGATACAAATATTCAAAAATATGAATGGAAATTCAGTGATAATACTACTGCTACTGGTAAAATAATTTCTCATAATTTTGATGCAGCAACACAAAAAGGAAATTCGATTTCTGTCACTTTAACTGCAACTGATGTAAATGGATTTGTAAAAACTACTCAAACTACAATACCTATCTACAAACCATCAGCAATAATCACAGCTTTACCATCAATAAGCCCAACTGACTCTACAGTATCAATTTGTGATAAAAACAAAGTAAAATTTACAGCTAGTTCTTTTCAAACTTTAAAATATACTTGGACATATGAAGATGGGACAAAAACTAATACTAATATATCAGACTCGCCAATATTTTCAGTTAAAAAAAATCAACTCAAAAACAAAGAAAAAGTAATTATTGATTTTATTGAAACTGCCACAGGTTGCTCAGATCAAACTTACCGTTATATCAGCATAGAAAAATACCCGATTGCGGTTATAAAATCAAATATTGTCAATGGTATTGGATGTGGAAACCCTGATTTTAGTGGTGAATTCAAAGATAGTGCCTTTTATAATCCTACTCTAAATCCACCTTGTAATTATACTTGGAATTTAGATATGAACACTCCAATAAATTCAAATCTTACTCCTTCACTTTCCTACCCTAAAGGTAAATATAACGTTTCACTTTCCCTTACTACCAAAGCGAATGGATGTAAAAAAGATACTACAATAAAATTTGAAGTAGTATCACCAATGGCAGATTTTACTTTAAGTGAAGATACTATTTGCAAAGGAGATAAAATTACTTTTAATGAAATTAACCCAACTCCTGATGTAAAAACATTTAAATGGGATTTTGGAGATGGAACGAACTTATCTAATATTACTCCTGTAACACATACCTATAACTTTCTTCCTAATACAGCTACTAAAACAAAGGTTACACTTTTTGTTGAAAATCAAGGATGTTCGAATCCAATCGCAAAGGAAATATTAATACATTTTGTAAAAGCAAAATTCACCACTACAGATTTAAGTTCAAATAAAACAGAAGACACTTTAACTTGTTTGGGTCAAAGTTTTAATTTTACAAACACGTCTGAAAATTGTGATGTGTTTAAATGGAATTTCAATAATCAAATTTCAATAACAAAAGATATTAGTACATACACTTTCCCGAAAACTGACACTTTCAATGTAAATCTATCAGTTTCAAACAACAAAAATGGTTGTAAAGATGATATTACAAAACAGGTAATTGTTGTTAACAACCCTCAAGTAAAAGGTATTATTAATCCCATTTGTATCGGTAAAAATGCAATAAAATTAACAATAGCAGATTCAATAAAAAAAGCAACATATGTTTGGTCACCTGTAAATTTAACACCAAATAAAACTACTACATATTCAATAACAGTTACTGACACAAATAATTGCACCTCAAAAAATGATGTCCTTGCAATCGTAATTGAAGACATCAATCCAATAAATTGGGATACCACCATTATTATTGGCGATAAAATAAACTTACCTATTAATAACCAATATGGTACGATAAACTTTACATGGACACCGTCAGATGGTCTTAGTTGTTTACAATGTGAAAAGCCGTTAGTTCAGCCATTAAAAGACATAACATATACGGTTGTAATGAAAGATAACAATAATTGTGGTTTCTCAAATAATGGTGTTTTTAAAATCATAGTGAAGCCAGAAACGCATTTTAAATTACCAACAACATTCACTCCAAACGGAGACGGAATTAATGATGTTATATATGTAAAAGGATGGGGAATAAAAACACTGGAAACTTATGAAATTTACAACCGGTGGGGAGAACTAATCTATAAATCCTCAAACATCGAAGAAGGTTGGGATGGATATTACAAAGGAGAATTACAAAACAATGATGTATACGCTTATAAAGTAATAGGAACAAGTTGGAAAGTTGATCCTTCAACTGGTCAAGATACAAAAATGATCAAGGAAGGATATATTCATTTAATGAGATAAAAGAAAAAAAAGGACGAAATTAAACTACATGTAATTAAATATATACGAATGATTGGGAAGTTTGAATAACTTATTTTTTTACCATTTTAAGAATTTAGGCTTGATAGGATTTATCTGATAGTTGTATAATTAAACTGAAAGAAATTGAAAACAATTAATTATAGAGCAAGTTTAGAATTAGAAGCATAAAAAAAGGCTGATTCAAATGAATCAGCCTTTTTAAATAGTGCAAATGTCTAGTCCTGAAATAGCGATACACAAAATTTATCGTTATGAAAGAAATAGAAAAAGTCGTTTATGAAAAACGCAGCCAAAAGGATTATTCAATGTCCTTTAAGTTAGAAGTTATTAAAGAAATCGAATCTGGATTAATTTCTACCAC